>CAZWPU010000219.1:0-3061 GCA_964635605.1 uncultured Bacteroidales bacterium
CCGCAAAATAATGCTTGGGAAAAAATACCGACTTATTAAAAAAATATCTTCCGGAAAAACCATTTTAGATATTGGCTGCGGAACAAGTTATTTTTTAAATTATATGAAAGATAAAGATTTTCAACCCCTGGGGATTGAAATAAATGAGCAGACCAGAAATTTCGGCAAACAACATTTCGGATTGAATATTCTCCATCCCGAGAAACTACTCAGAGGAGAAATAAATCAAAAATTTAAAGTGATAACCTTATGGCATGTGTTGGAGCATTTATATAAACCAAAACTATATCTTCAAAAAATAGCAAAAATTTTAGATGATGATGGTGTTCTTATCCTTGCACTACCTAACCCTGATGGTTTTGATGCCAAATACTATAAAAACTATTGGGCCGGTTACGACGTTCCACGGCATATTTGGCATTTTACACCACGAACCATTGACCGACTTCTTTCAGATCATTTTACCATTACAAAATTAAAACGACTCCCTTTCGATTCTTTTTATAACTCAATATTAAGCGAAAAATACAGAAACAATAATTTCCCGTTTTTGTGCGGGCTATGGATTGGTCTTATGGCTTATGCAAATAGTTTAATAAGCATAAAAAAATCCAGCTCAATCATTTATGTATTAAAGAAAAAAAATCATTAAAAAATCTTCTGAAATAGAATATTATATTTGAAATAAAAATTGATTAAAAATAAAAAACTTCTTTACTAATTAACAAAAATAAAAAACATTTTTGTAATGATTTAACAAAAAGTAAATTAACAAACAATTATTTTAAAATTCTATTGTACAACAGAATTTTATGCTCTATTTTTGTTTTCATTTTATAAAAACAGAATAACAAACACTCAATATATTTGATACGTTAAAAATAACTTTAAACAATAATTACTAATTAAAAATTAAAAAAAATGGAAGGTATATTTTGGTTTATTCCTTTAGCATCAGTTTTAGCACTGATTTTTGCCTGGTTTTTCTTCAAAAGCATGATGAAAAACTCAGAAGGAACAGATAAGATGAAAGAAATTGCCCAGCACGTTCGCGATGGTGCTATGGCCTATTTGCGAAGACAATACAGGGTAGTAACAATTGTTTTTATTGTGCTATTCCTTTTATTATTAATGTTGGCCTATTTTCGCGTACAAAATCCATTTGTTCCGGTAGCATTCTTAACCGGAGGTTTCTTTTCAGGTTTATGCGGTTATCTGGGTATGCGTACAGCAACCTATGCATCAGCCCGAACAGCACATGGAGCATCTCAATCGTTAAACAAAGGTTTAAAAATTGCTTTTCGCAGTGGAGCGGTAATGGGCCTTATAGTTGTGGGATTTGCACTACTTGATATAGCCCTTTGGTGGTTTGTTTTAAATAAATTTGTATACACTGCCGAACATATGCAGAACGGTTTCGATATGTTAGGGCTTACTTTTGTTCACCCGGGAACCACAGAACATGGCAAGCTGGTTGAAATTACCGTTACGATGTTAACTTTCGGAATGGGTGCCTCAACACAAGCATTGTTTGCTCGTGTAGGCGGTGGAATTTATACCAAAGCTGCTGATGTAGGTGCCGATTTAGTTGGGAAAGTTGAAGCTGGTATTCCTGAAGACGATCCAAGAAACCCTGCAACCATTGCGGATAATGTAGGTGACAATGTAGGTGATGTTGCCGGAATGGGAGCTGACCTTTACGAATCTTATGCAGGATCAATCCTGGCCACTGCGGCATTAGGCGCTGCACTACCTGCTATATCTGGAATTGATTCCATAAGATCTATCATTTCGCCTATGCTGGTAGCTGCTTTTGGAATTATCTTATCGATTATAGGTATATTTATGGTAAGAGCGAAAGAATCAGCTACGCAAAAAAATCTTTTAAAGGCATTATTATTAGGTACCGGTGGTAGCTCCGTATTAATTTTAGTTGCGGTCGCCGGATTAGCATATTTTGAATGGATTACCTGGGGAATTTTTGGCGCCGTAGTAACAGGCCTTGTTGCCGGAGTTATTATCGGACAGGGAACCGAGTATTTTACTTCGGATGAATATAAACCTACCAAAGGTATTGCCAAACAAGCCCAGGGAGGACATGCAACAACCATCATTGATGGGATTGCTGTGGGAATGTATTCCACATGGATTCCTGTAGCAACAATAGTTGTAGGAATTATCGGCTCATTTGGGTTCGCCGGAGGATTTAGCAATTTTGCCATGGGTGTTTACGGAATAGGTTTTGCCGCCGTAGGAATGCTTTCTACTTTAGGCATTACATTAGCTACAGATGCTTTTGGACCTATTGCCGATAATGCAGGTGGAAATGCAGAAATGTCTGAACTCCCGAAAGAAGTACGAGAGAGAACTGACGCACTCGATATGCTTGGAAATACTACAGCGGCTACAGGAAAAGGATTTGCTATTGGGTCGGCTGCATTAACAGCTATGGCTTTGTTAGCTGCTTATATGGAAGAGGTTAGGTTATGGTTAGGTAGACTGGCCGCATCCAGTGCAGAAGGATTTAAGCAAATTGGCGATACCTTATTTTATAAAGGGACTGAAAACATGCCAGCAGTAATTGAAGAAGGACAAAAAGCAATTGAAATAGCTAGTGCTTCTGTTAAAGATTTCTCAGCAGCTTACGATTTAACTTTATTCAATCCCATGTTATTAGGTGGATTATTCCTTGGAGCGATGATGGCATTCGTATTTAGTGCAATGACCATGAAAGCTGTTGGCCGTGCTGCCGGAGCGATGGTAGACGAAGTTCGCCATCAATTTAAAACGATTGTTGGAATTATGGATGGATCAGGGAAACCCGATTATGCAAGATGTGTAGCAATCTCAACAAAAGGAGCACAAAAAGAAATGTTACTTCCCTCATTATTTGCCATTGCAGTACCCGTTATTGTTGGTGTTATTTTAGGAGTAGCCGGAGTTGTTGGATTATTAGCCGGCGGTCTGGTTACCGGATTTACCCTTGCGTGTATGCTAAATAATTCAGGTGGAGCATGGGATAATGCTAAAAAATATATTGAAAAAGGAAATTATGGAGGAA
>CAZWPU010000220.1:0-3050 GCA_964635605.1 uncultured Bacteroidales bacterium
AGTGACAAAGATATTTATCAGGAAAGAAAACAATTGGGCAGACTACTGATGCCCCAAATATTACAAGCCATTAACCATGATTTGGAAAACACCGTTTTTTCTTTTATCCCCAATACTTCAGAAACTGCTTTTTATGGAATGGTGGACGAACTTAAAAGTTATCTTTTAAAAGAACAACGAAAAGAAATATTAAAACTGGGCAGCAAGCTAAACGAACAATCGTATGACAAGATCATGTCGAAAAAAGTCCGCGTAGAAAAAATTGCCATTAAAGATATTAAACTCAGAACCTTTATTGCGCAGGATAAAGGACGAAACGACCTGGTAGGGCACGTTTATGATATTACTTACGGCACCGTTCGAGAAAACATTGACACATTGGTAGTAATAGACGATTCGATTGTAAGGGGAACAACCCTAAGAGAGAGTATTTTAAGAATTCTCGACCGTTTAAAACCTAAAAAAATTATTGTGGTTTCATCATCTCCACAAATTCGCTATCCGGATTGTTATGGGATTGACATGGCTAAGCTGGGGGATTTTGTAGCTTTTAGAGCCGCGATTGCTTTACTAAAAGAGTCGGGGAAAGAAAATATTATCAATGAAGTGTATAAAAAATCTAAAGCGCAGGAAAATCTGCCTAAAGAACAAATTGTAAATTATGTAAAAGAAATCTACAAACCTTTCACTCCTGAACATATCTCTGCAAAGATTGCTGAAATGCTAAAATCCAAAAACCTCCATGCCGACGTTGAGATTGTTTACCAAACCATTGAAAATTTACATGCGGCATGTCCTAACGATACCGGCGATTGGTATTTTACCGGCAAATATCCCACTCCGGGAGGAAACAAAGTGGTAAACAAATCGTTTATCAACTTTATTGAAGGAAAAAATTTACGGGCTTATTAAGCATTTTGTTTGAAGAAACTTTATAACATAACATTGTGTATGAAAGATAAAATTTTAAACCGTTTTTTAAGATACATTCAAATCGATACCCAATCGGACGAAAATTCCAAAACTTATCCAAGTACCCAAAAACAATTGGACTTAGCCCGATTGCTTGAAAAAAAATTAAAAAACTTAGGTTTAGCTGAAGTGGAACTGGACAACTATGGGTATGTTACCGCTACCTTGCCATCGAATATAAAAAAGGATATCCCTGTGATTGGCTTTTTTGCCCACATGGATACTGCCCCCGATATAAGCGGCAAAAATGTGAAACCTCAAATTTTTAAAAATTACGATGGAAAAGATATCTCCATTAATAAAGAGTTGAATGTTTGTCTTTCGGTTAAAGATTTTCCCGAACTAAAAAATTATACCGGACAAACCATAATCACAGCCAGTGGTGATACCCTCCTTGGCGCAGATGACAAAGCCGGTATTGCCGAAATCATGACCGCTATTGAAAACCTCATCAATAATCCGGAAATAAAACATGGTACCATAAAAGTGGCTTTTACTCCCGACGAGGAAATTGGGAAAGGAGTGGATCATTTTGATATACAAAAATTTGGTGCCGATTATGCTTATACACTAGACGGGGGCCCATTGGGAGAGTTGGAATATGAAAATTTTAATGCCGCCTCGGCAAAAATAAAAATTCAAGGTCGAAATATTCATCCCGGATATGCCCGTGGAAGAATGATTAATGCCATTTTAGTTGCTGCAGAAATTAATGATATGTTACCCCTGGAGCAACGGCCTGAACTAACCCAGGATTATGAAGGTTTTTTTCATATCATAAAATTTAACGGCACAGTTGAAAATGCAGAAATACAATATATTATTCGCGATCACGGCCAGCAAAAATTCGAACATAAAAAAGAAGTTATAAAAAATATTATTGCACTAACCAATCAGAAATATAATGAGGAAGTGGCTACTCTTGAACTAAAAGATCAATATTACAATATGCGCGAAAAAGTGGAACCCGTGATGCATGTTGTAGAAAATGCAAAACAAGCCATGCTTGAGCTAGGAATAACACCACTTATTAAACCCATACGCGGAGGAACTGACGGGGCAAGGCTTTCTTATATGGGACTCCCCTGCCCTAACCTTTTTACCGGCGGGCATAATTACCACGGCAAGTATGAGTTTATACCACTTGAATCGATGGAAAAAGCTGTTCAGGTAATTTTGAAAATTATTGAAAAGTCTATAACATAAAAAAGCTGCCTCTGAATCAAAGGCAGCATATATATTTACTTGTATAAAAACTATTTAACTCCGGTTTGATAAATGTTTCCAACGTTAGGATCCAAAACTTTCTGTTTTTCTTCTTTAGTTTCTTTTGTATTTTTTTTCTTGTCATCTAAATTTATAGATTGATTAGTTTCCCCAGGTAAATTAAACTGGATTCCTTCAACCCAGGAAATCGAAGTGCTGGAGTTAGATGCTTCTACTTCCATTTGATTTATAGCATGATAGTATCCTGTAGCTGTAGGATTAGAATTATGGGGGATAATAATATTTTGTGCAATTTCATATTCCGAATGACCTACATTAACAACAAATGAGTTAAAATCAGCTGATCCAGTGTTTGTAACATAAAAAAACACAATATCTTCAGCTACATTCAAATCCCATAAACTAAATTCATTAAGATCAACAGGTCCTGTCCAGGTAATCCATAAACCAATTACATCCCCGGAATTTGTTGAGCCATGAGTTTCTGCATCAATATTTACAGTAGTATTGTCAATACTTGCAAATAACACATAATCATCAACAGGGATTGTTTTATCTTTACTGTTTATCGTAATATCAATATCTGTATGCGTAGGATTATTAAATTTTACAATATTAATATAGTCCATCATCGTAACTTGATTTGACCCTCCGTCATTGGTTACCTCAAGTGTTACATCAAAAGTACCGTTAGAAGTATAAGTAACGGTAGGATTTTTTTCGGTTGATGTAGCAGGCGTTCCTCCTTCGAAAGTCCATAGCCAGTCTGAAGGGCTATTTGATGAGTTATCCGTAAAATTAATAGTTATCGCAGTATTTGTTGATGAGCCTTCAGATGCACTAAAAGCAGC
>CAZWPU010000221.1:0-3018 GCA_964635605.1 uncultured Bacteroidales bacterium
AAAATTTTATCCTTGTAATAAGTAACACTATTTACCTTAATGATGTTTTGCTCATTATCATGTTTTATTTTAAGATCAATTTGTAAGATATTATTGATCTCGGGATTTACAACAGCCATGAATTTGATATTAGCAGCATAGACAAGCTTCACTTCCCTTGCTTCAATGTTCTCAACCAGTTCTTTGATAAGTTGGGTCAGGCAAACGCCGGGTACTACCGGATTGCCGGGAAAATGACCTTTGTAAATCTTATGGTCTTTATTTAGTTCAATACTAACTTTAATATTTTCCTTATCCGAAGGGTCAATCTCTTGTATGGTATAAAAATCCTCTAAAAGCATAAGTTTATTGAATTCGTTTAAGATTCATTTTTAGTTTGATATTATGATGTTCCAGTTGTATGATAAAGGGTAAATTATTTCTGTAATCATACAAACTTACGGATATTTTTTTAGCATTTCGTTTCCTCTGCACAATCTTCTCTATTTGATTGTTTTCTTTGTTCATCAGATAATAATAACTCATTTTCTCTGATTGAAAACCCCATGCTTTATATTTTTCTTCTACATTTTGTAATGTATAAATCCGGTCAAATTTGTTTTGCATCAGCAGCAGTTTAAAGTCATCTTCAAATGTAGATATTAATGAGTTTTTGTTTAAATATTCAATACAATAAACCACCTCTAAATTTCCTTCTTTCAGCGCAAAATCAAAAACTTTTAATCCAAACTGAGTGGTTAAAGCTATTCGGTAGTTTTGTTTATCTGTTTTTTTTATAATCAGCAGTCCGCTGATGTTTCGCTGGTAAAAATCAATGGATGTTTTATATATCAATGTTTTTTCTGATTTTGCTAGCGAATAGGGTATCTCGGAAATTTTTGCCGCAGCAAATTCTGTTTTGGTTATATTTTTATAAGGATTTGAGCAACCAAAAAACAGAAAAATAATAAAAAGAGGAACACCTGTTTTTAATTTATTTATGGATGTCGAATTTATCATGGTCAATAGTTGTATTCAACTTTCTGTTGATAAAAGTAATGCTTGTATAATCATCAGAACTTTCTGTCATTTTTATTCTGGCTACCGATAAATCCGATTTATCAATAAATATATGAATGGATTGCAACATGCTTTTCATTTTCGGCATTTTGGGCACCAGTTTTAGTAAATACTGTTGGTTATTCTCAAAATATTCAACAGTAAATCGTTCGTTGTCATTAAAAATATTTCCCTGAATGGTACCGGTCATAATGTTGTTGATTTCGCTAAACATTTTATTCGATTCGGTATCGAAGCTGCTTATATTTTTCTCATCTTTAATAAAAATATTTTTATCGGTCAATACAATAAGATATTCAAAAGGCTCTGTGTATTCCCAACGAAGAAAACCGGGATTTTTAAAATAAAATTCACCCTTTGAGATGATATTCTCGGTTAAAAAACTGAGATGTTTCTCCTGGATAAACTGGCTTTTTATGGTTGATATTTTTTGAGTTAGCTGTGCTAAATTTGTTTTTGCTTTTTTTATATCAGAAACTTTTGCAAAATTTTCTTCCTGTGCTTTTATTACGCCCGAAAAAAAGAAAAAGCACAACAGAGTAACTATTATTTTATTCATAAGGTTCAATATTTAGTAATTTATCCAAACGAACGATTTGATAGGAATTATCCTTTGCGAAGGTAATAAACGATTCTAAAATTTGTGTTATTTCTTTTCGGTTATCGTGCAGCAGAATAATATCGCCGGGTGATATTTTTTGAGTTAATTTCCGGATTACTTTTTCCGGCTTTTTTATGGTATCAAGGGAACGCAAACTCCAACCAATGGTTTGGTAATTTAAACCCGCAATCGCTTTTTTTAACGGAGGGTTGGTCACACCATAAGGCGGCCTGAAAAGCTTTACCTTTTTTCCTGTTTGTTGGTATATAAGTTCTGCATTGTTTACGATATCCTTTTTCATTTTTTTTGTCGGAAAAAAATCAAACCATTTATGGTGCGACCAGGTATGATTTCCGATAATATGTCCTTGACGATTAATTTCTTTAAGGATATCTTTATTATTATCAATATTTGTTCCAACACAAAAAAAGGTAGATTTTATATTCTGTTTATCCAAAATATCCAAAACTTCGTGTGTATATTCATTAGGCCCGTCATCAAAGGTAAGGGCAATTTTTTTTTCTGTTGTATCGGCTTTACAAATGGTTTTAAGGTAGGCCTGAGAACAGATATTGAACGAACAGTAGATTAAATGTACGAGCAGCAGGAGGGTGACTGCGGAAAAAAATAACCCTTTCCATGGAAGAAAGAGATAAACCAGGACCAGAACAATGATGTAAAGAACAAATGTGGTTCTTAAGTTAATCATTGGGTTAATAAATATAATGAGTGGTCAATATTTCTGAAATGATTATAAACCAGTACGTTTTTAATCGGTTTATCGGTAAAAGATTCTTTTTTAAAGCGGGCTACTTCGGGTACCTGCTGATGTTTTATTGCTTTTGCGGCCAGCCACATTCCAAAAGCCCCGGCAGTATGATAATCGCCTGATAAATGCTTGAAATATGCATAATTGGTATCGAAATAGTTATCGGCCAAATGGTAGTAAATATCATCCGTATCAATATTTCCGTTAACCCCTAATACAACCAAATCAATTTCATCCTTTGTCAATTTATTTTCAGCTAAAAAATCATCAATTTTATTTTCAATTTCCTGATGATTTTCAGGTTTGTAAATGGTTTTTATATTTTTGATTTTAGCATAGGTGCCGGGTTCTTTTTTCCCGGTTAAAGTGAAGAAAATTACCCCTTCGCCGATAATGGTCCCTTGTGTTTTATGATGTAAAATTTCAAGACTTTTTATTTTTTCATCTTTTACCCATCGTGTTTTTTTTATAATCGAATGATGTTCGGGCGTAATTTCATCGAAGCCGCCAACAAGTGCATTTTCTGCATCGTTATCATTAATTAATAACATGGCATCCAGCAAAGCACTTTCGAAAGAAAATCCGCGGT
>CAZWPU010000222.1:0-3004 GCA_964635605.1 uncultured Bacteroidales bacterium
CAAAAGATTTGACGTTGAAAGCAAACTATACCTATAATTCATCAACCATTACAGACTTTGAAGTTGAAGATTATTCAGGGGATGATCTAACCGGGAAAATGTTGGTTGAAATTCCTTGGCATCAGGCTTTTGCTGGGTTATTCTGGAAGAATAAAATAGTTAACACTACACTAGTAGCGAATTATGTGGGTGAAGAATTTGCCGATGATCAAAATATTTTAATTATTGATGATTATTTAACGGTTGATATCCGGTTTTCAAAAAATATAAATAAAAATTTATTTGTAGCTCTTGATATACAAAACATTTTTGATGAAGTATATATTGATAAGAAGCAAAGATTATCTCCCGGTAGATTCATTCTTTTTGAATTAGCCTATAAAATTTAATGTATTCTTAAATATCTTGAAAAATCTATTAAAAAAATGATTAATAATTTAAAAACTCAAACACTATGAAAAGAAAATTATTTTTAGTATTTATTATTTATTTAACAGTGAATCTGGGAATGGCACAAGATGCTGATACAATTATTGCATGGACTTTTCCTGATACTGCAATAACAACCTATTCCTGGGAAGGTTTGGAGTCAAATCACGGGAAATATCAAGTTATTGCGTTTAATGCAGATGAAACTGTTGAGCGTGATATAGATTTGAAAAATGGCGCTACTACTTTGGCTGCTCAAGCTTCAGGTTGGGAGAATGGAGCAAACGATAAATGCTGGTATATCAAGTTTAAAGCAGAAAATTATGAAAACATGAATTTATCAGTAAAAATTACATCTGGTGGTAATAAGCCCGGACCTGCTCATTTTTATATGCAATATAAAATTGGCAGTAGTGGTACCTGGACTGATATATCGAATTCTGACATTACAGTAGCTAATGATTGGACAACTGGTGTTTTAAATAATTTTAATTTACCTTCCGAATTGGATAATCCTTCAAATGCGATTCATATTCGTTTTATTATGAAAGATAATTTTGATGAAGATGGCAACGAAGTGCAGTCTACCGGGATTTCTAAAATAGATGATATTTTTATTACAGGAAAACTAAACTCATCAACGGGATTTTTTAATCCTGAAAGTTCTAAAAATATTTGCTATCCTAATCCATCAAATGGAAGAATCAAATTTGATGTTAATAAAGATATTCATTCAATTTCTGTATATAATTTAATAGGTACATTAATGTATAAAAATAATAATATTACTAATAATCAAGTGTATCTTTCAAATTTGAAAAAAGGATTTTATATCATACAAGCAAAAGATAATGATAGTAAAGCTTTTACTGAAAAAATATATATAAAATAATTGTTCATTTTTAGGTTAGGGTTTTGTTTTACTTTAAAATTTGCCAATTTTGCAAAAAATAAAATTGTTTTGATGTTATATACTAATATTGTAAAATATCATAAGTGGTTTAATAATTATATAGATCAATACGTTCAGCTATATCCAGATCTTAAGGAAAACATTGAAATTAAGGCAGATCATTGCATTAAAGTAAGCCATGAAATTGTTGAGCTGGCTAAGAATTTGAATTTGCAACAGAACGACATCTTGTTGGCAAAAACCATTGGATTATTTCATGATGTTGGTCGATTTAAGCAGTATGTAAAATACAAAACTTTTTCCGATTCTAAATCACAAAATCATGCGGAACTGGCTATTGAAGTACTGAATGAGAATAATCTATTAAAAGATTTATCGTATAATGAGGTTGAAATTATCCAAAAATCGATTTTAAATCATAATCGTGCTGAAATAATTATTGATCAGAATGAAAAAGTAAATTTCTTTTCGAAATTAATTCGCGATGCAGATAAATTAGATATCTGGCGTTTGATTACTGAATATTACATGATAAAAGAACAGAATGCTGAAAATAAAAATCAGACCCTAGAACTGGAATTGCCCGATAATGATCGTATTAGCGATGAAGTATTTGAAGCAATTAAAAATGAGCAGTTAGTTTTAAAAGAATCGATGCGAACATTAAATGATTTTAAGCTGTTGCAAATTGGTTGGTTGTTTGATTTAAATTTTGATTATTCGGTAAAACGGGTATATGAAAAAAAATATCTGAATAAAATTTTTGAGTCTTTGCCAAAAAACAAGAAAGTGGAACTAATTCAAAATGTTGTAACCAACTATTTTGAAAAAAGAATAAAAATGAATATTCCATATTGAGAAATGGATATATTTGCATAAATAAATACCTAGATATATTTATTATTTTTACCAAAAAAATTATATAGCATGATTGCCATTGAAAAAGCATATGATATTGTATTACAAAATGCATATGTATTAGAAACAGAAGAGATTGATTTTACCGATTCTTTAGGCCGCATTTTAGCCGAAGATATAAAATCGGATATTGAAATGCCTCCGTTTGATAAATCTGCTATGGATGGTTATGCCTGCCGTAGAGAAGATTTAGAAAATCAATTAGAAATTATTGAAACCATCCCTGCAGGGAAATATCCCGAAAAAGAAATTGGAAGAAACCAATGTGCTAAAATTATGACCGGTGCTCCGATTCCCCATGGTGCCGACTGTGTAGTACCGGTAGAAATTGCTGAAGAAATAGAAGGGAAATCAGTTCATGCCATAGAAATTTCACATAAAAATAATATCAGCTATCAGGGTGAAGATGTAAAGGTAGGAACAACCGTTTTAACGAAAGGAATAAAAATACAAGCCCAACACATTGCTGTTTTTGCTGCAGTAGGTTATACTGATGTTTCGGTTTATAAGCAACCTAAAGTGGGTGTTATTTCAACGGGCGATGAATTAGTTGAACCTCAAAAAAAACCTTCGCGGTCACAAATAAGAAATAGTAATGGTTATCAGCTGATTGCACAAGTGCAAAATTGTGGTGCTATAGCAAATTATATGGGTATTGCTGATGATACTCCTGATGATACATATGACATAGTAAACAAAGCTTTAAGCGAAAATGATATTGTTTTATTAACGGGAGGTGTTTCG
>CAZWPU010000223.1:0-2999 GCA_964635605.1 uncultured Bacteroidales bacterium
GGCAAATAAGCTGTGGATAAAATTACTTTATTACTCATCATCAATAATTTACGAAAAAACCGGATAGAACTGTCTATCCGGCAAAATTAAATTGAATTTTTTATTTGTTTTAATGAATTAGCGAAAACATTCTGTTCCACCTGATTTTACTTAAAAAACTTTTGTCTTTATCGAGCGATAACCAAATAAAAACTGCTTTTCCTACCACATGATCTTCAGGCACAAATCCCCAATAACGTGAATCGGCCGAATTATGTCTATTATCTCCCATCATAAAATAGTAATCCATTTTAAAAGTATAAGCATCGGCTAATTCACCATTAATATAAATTTTATTACCATCTACTTTTAATGCATTATTTTCATAGGTTTCAATAATTCGTTTATATAAAGGCAGATTTTTAATCGTTAACTCAACCGTTTTTCCTTTTTCGGGAATATATAATGGGCCAAAATTATCCTCTGTCCATGGATAATCAGCACTAAAAGGGAATATACTAATATTCGCCATATTAATATTGGTATTCTCATACCGGGTAACTGATGTTACCATAGGGAATTTTTTCAACTCTTCAACACTCTCATTGGTAAGCGGCAATTCATACATTGAACTGGAAGAGATAAATCTACGATCGGCTAGGGATATATTCAGTCTATCGAAATGTTTGGAGTTAATCTCTATTCCCTTGGTTTTTACGAAATAATCGTATTGCATTTTTTCAAAATGCGGTTGCTTTTCACCATTAATAAAGACCTGACTATGCTCAATAAACAATGAGTCCCCGGGAACTGCCACACATCTTTTAATATAATTTTCTCTTTTATCTATCGGTCGTACGGTAATATTAAATTGATCCCAGATATATTTCCTTGCCAATTTTTTATAATAATCAAAAGTTTTAATTGGATTTCCGGATTGAATATCTCTTCGTTTAAGTTCATCGCCATACTGACGAACAATGGCATAATAATCCTGATCTTGCATTTCTACAACGACCGTATCGCCAGCAGGAAAATTAAAAACGACAATATCATTCCGTTTGATATCGCCAAACCCGGCAATACGCTTATAAGGGCGTTTAATCCATTCTACATACGATTTTTTATCTTTTGTTAAAGGGAGCGTATGATGAGCGAATGGGAATGAAATTGGAGTATTGGGTAATTTAGGTCCATAACTTACTTTGCTAACAAATAAATAATCGCCTACCAGTAATGTTTTTTCCATCGAAGAAGTAGGAATCGTGTAGGCTTCAATTAAAAACATGCGGATTAAAGTAGCGGCAATAACGGCAAAAATTAAAGCATCAATCCATTCAATTACTGCATTTTTAGGTTTGGATACGCCACGTTTTTTCCAAAAGGTCCAATTCACAAATTTTGTGATGTAGTAATCAAAAATCACAATCACCCCAAATAAAAACCAGTAATTTTCAATCCATAATACCCATAAAATATAGATTAGGGAAGTAAGGCCAAATTTAAAAAACCTGTTTTTTAGTATTTCTTTAATAGTCATTTTATATAATATTATATTGATGTTAAAAATTAGCGAATTAAATCATTCATAGTATAGAATCCTTTTTTATTATAAATAAATTCAGCAGCTAATACAGCTCCCAAAGCAAAGCCTATCCTATTTTTTGCATCATGTTCTATTGTAATTTTATCAAATGCTGATTCATACATTACTTTATGATTCCCGCTCACATTTCCAATTCTAAATGATTTTACCGGAACAATACCCACATCTTCTGCATTCTCTTTTTTCCACTGATTTACCCTATTTATATTTTTTATAATACCCTTAGCCAAAGAAATAGCTGTTCCGCTCGGGGCATCCAATTTTTTAGTATGATGTGTTTCTTCTATATTTACTTTATAGTCGGGATAATTATCCATCAATTGAGCTAGGTAATCATTTACTTTAAAAAACAGGTTCACTCCCAGGCTAAAATTAGAAGCATAAAAAAAAGTTTTCCTTTCTGATTTACACAACTCAATCGCTTTTTCTAAATTATCCATCCATCCAGTTGTTCCACTTACTACAGGAACATTAGCTTTAAAGCAATGTAAGATATTTTGATAAGCACTTTCAGGATGTGTAAATTCAATAGCTACATCAGCTTGTTTAAAATTCTCCGATTTAACTTCTTTCCAATTATTTTGATCAATTGTGAAAATAATTTTATGCCCTCTTTGCAAAGCTAATTTTTCAATTTCTTTGCCCATTCTCCCATATCCGATAATAGCTATTTTCATCCTCTAAAATAATTTGCAAATTATAAAATTAAATCAGTAACAAATGCAAAGTTTTCTTAATAAATGTTAAACTAGAAAAATAAAGGTAAATATAAAAAAAGGGAAGCAAAAACGCTTCCCTTAATTAAAATAATATAAAATATTTATTTTTTTACTGTTTTTACCACTTCGGCAAAAGCTTTAGGATGATTCATGGCTAAATCAGCTAAAACTTTTCGATTTAGGGCAATCCCTTTTTTATTTAATTTACCCATAAAGTCAGAATAAGACATTCCGTGTTCTCGAACTCCTGCATTAATTCTTTGAATCCAAAGGCCTCTGAAATTTCTTTTTTTCGTTCTTCTATCTCGGTATGCATAGGTTAACCCTTTTTCAAAGGCATTTTTTGCAACCGTCCAAACATTTTTTCGTGCACCAAAGTATCCTTTGGTTTGCTTCAGCACTTTTTTTCTACGTGCTCTTGAAGCGACTGAATTTACTGATCTTGGCATAATTTGTTCTTTTGTGAATGGTTAGCGACCGCTCGTATCGGTACTTCCTTCAGCTAATTCATTCTGATTAAACACTAATAAATAATAAAAATTACTTCATGGCTAATAATAACTTAGCACTTTTTTCGTCCACTTTGCTTACCTGCCCAAAATAACTTAAGTTTCTTTTCCTTTTGGTTGATTTCTTAGTCAAAATGTGACTTTTGTAAGCATGTTTTCTTTTAATCTTCCCTGAACCGGTTAAGC
>CAZWPU010000224.1:0-2994 GCA_964635605.1 uncultured Bacteroidales bacterium
TTTTGGGTTTTGCTTCATTAACAACAATCTCTCTGTTTTCGAAAGTTGCTCCGTTCAGTTCTTCGATCGCTTTTTTTGCTTCTTCTTCGTTTTCCATGGTAACAAAACCAAAACCTTTACTTCTGCCATTGTACTTATCCACAATAACTTTTGCGGAACTTACTGTTCCATAATCTGCGAAAATACCTTCTAGGTCATTTTCATTTACCTTGTAATCAAGGTTTCCTACATAAATGTTCATCGTAATTTTATTTAAATGGTTTGCTTTTAACTACAGGAAAGTTTTGTGTATTTAGAAAAGATATGTTTTCCTCTTTTCTTTGATGAAAGTGGATTTGTTTAATACTTAACCAGATAAACCTAACTTGTAAATTACTGTTAATTAAAAGTTTTAAAAATGATTTAAAAAACGAGTGCAATAATAAACTAATGTATTATTGAAAATCAGTCCATAAAAGCGCAAGCTTAAAATCTTGTCAAAGGTACGGTTTTATTTTTAAGTGAGTACTATGGTTTTGTATTTTTATTCATGTCCTCAACTACAATTTTCAAAAGTTCTTCCTAAATCAATGCTATTTGAGGAAATTTGTTTTTTCATTAATCATCTAAATTAAAAGAATATCTTTGTGGTTAAAATATTGAAGTTAAAGATGATGAAATTTACCGCATTTAATTTAAATGAACATGTTCTTGAAGCGATTTCGTATATGGGTTTTAACGAAGCTACGCCTGTACAGGAGAAAGCTATTCCGGAAATTATGTCGGGGAATGATCTGATTGCTTGTGCTCAAACGGGTACGGGTAAAACGGCAGCATTTGTTTTGCCTGTGATTGATACACTTTCGCGAGGAAAAGACACATTGTTAAGTACATTAATCATTGTGCCTACCCGCGAGCTGGCCATTCAAATTGACAAGGAAATTCAAGGGTTTTCCTATTTTACAAATATTGGCTCATGTCCCGTTTATGGTGGTGGCGACGGACAGGATTTTGATACAGAACGTAATGCTTTAAAAGGAAATACAAATATTATTGTAGCAACTCCCGGGAAATTGATATCCCACCTAAAAATGGGATATGTACAATTTGATGATATACAATATTTAATCCTTGATGAAGCTGATAAAATGCTCGATATGGGATTTTATGAGGATATCATGAAAATTATTTCATATATCCCTAAAAATCGGCAAACGCTTATGTTTAGCGCCACCATGCCACCAAAAATTAGAAAGCTTGCCGATCAGATTCTTCAAAATCCAAAGGAAATAAATATCGAACTTTCCAAACCTGCAAAGGGTATTTTGCAGGCCGCTTATTTAGTTTATGATGAGCACAAAGCAGCACTGATAGACTATTTAATTAAAAATAAGCCTGACTACGAAAGCATTCTTATTTTTACTTCGACTAAAAGTAATGTCACCACAATTGTTCGTAAGCTAAAAGCAAACAATCTGTCTGTTGAAGGTATTTCATCTGATTTGGAGCAGAACGAACGGGAGAATGTTTTGTCGCGTTTTCGTGCTAAACGTACAAGAGTGTTAGTAGCTACAGATGTTATTAGCAGAGGAATTGATATAAAAGATATTCATCTGATTATTAATTATGATGTGCCACAAGATGCTGAAGATTATGTACACCGCGTGGGTAGAACAGCTCGTGCCGAGGCTACTGGTGTGGCGCTTACGTTTATTAATAAGGATGACATGTTTCGATTTAAACGGATTGAAACATTGATTGAAACGAATATAGTCAAAATGCCTGTACCCTCTGAAATAGGCGAAAGTCCGGAATGGAATACAAAATCAGAAAAAAAATACAGCAAAAAAAAAATTAAACGAAAATGGTAATGCCCTGATTAATTTATAAATTCTGTGAATTAATTTGTAAATAAAAATATTTATGTATACGTCAGGCTAAAAAAAGCCTGCTGAAAAATCAGCAGGCTTATACATTCGGTAAATTTTTAAAGCAATCTTATATAACTTTTACGTTTACTGCGTTTAATCCTTTTTTACCTTCTTGTAATTCAAACTCCACGTGGTCTTCTTCACGAATTTCGTCAATTAAACCTGATACGTGTACAAAATGTTCTTTGTCTGAATCGTCCTCTTTAATAAATCCATATCCTTTTGAATCATTAAAGAATTTTACTGTTCCTGTGTTCATTATTAATAAAATTTAAAATTAAAATATGGCACAAAGGTAGTATTAAAAATCATTCCACAACTAAAAAATGAAATTATTTTACTATTATTTTAAGATTAAAGTTTCTGAAATGATAGAACAAAAAATTAACTCCTTGATTAGAGCAGGTTTTATGATGTTTTGGTGTCTGTATAAATGGGCAAAAAATAAACTTTAAAGGGTCTAAAAGGCAAATTTAATTCCTTGTGCCAAAGGCAATTCCTTGCCATAGTTTATGGTGTTGGTTTGACGACGCATGTAAGCTTTCCACGAGTCGGAACCCGATTCGCGGCCACCTCCGGTATCTTTTTCTCCACCAAAAGCACCTCCGATTTCTGCTCCGGATGTTCCACTGTTTACATTGGCAATGCCGCAATCAGAACCTACTTCGCTTAAAAATTGTTCGCTTTCGCGCATATTAAGTGTAAACAATGCCGAAGACAACCCTTGAGGAACATTATTATTTAGTTCTAAGGCTTCATCAAAAGTTTTGTATTTTATAAGGTAAACTATTGGTGCAAATGTTTCCTCCTGAACAATTTGATAATGATTTTCAGCTTCGGCAATGGCAGGAACTACATAATTTCCCGAAGAATATTTATCTCCTTTTAATACTTTACCGCCAAATAGAATTTTTCCACCTTCTTTTTCTACTTCTTTTACAGCGTGGTTAAATGCAACTACCGAATGATGATCAATCAGAGGGCCAACCAATGTGTTCTTATCCAGAGGGTTCCCAATTTTGTTTACCACTTGTTCATATGCATCGATTAATTGTCTTTTTACCTGGTCGTAAATTTTTTCGTG
>CAZWPU010000225.1:0-2976 GCA_964635605.1 uncultured Bacteroidales bacterium
TTATAATGTTTTTTTCACTTCAACCTCCTGGAATCCTTCAATTACGTCACCGACTTTAATATCATTAAAGTTTTCAACGTTTAGTCCGCATTCATAACCAGAAGCAACCTCTTTAACGTCATCTTTAAAACGTTTAAGCGAACCAAGATCACCGGTATAAATTACAATACCATCGCGAATTACACGTATTTTAGTATTTCTGGTAAGTTTTCCATCTTTAACAATACATCCGGCGACAGTTCCTACTTTCTTAATCTTAAATGTGTCACGTACTTCTACTGTACTTATAATTTCTTCTTTAATTTCAGGTGATAACATACCTTCCATCGCATCTCTTACTTCATTGATAGCATCGTAAATTACCGAATATAGTCGAATATCAATTTCTTCTTTTTCAGCCAGTTTACGAGCATTCATCGAAGGCCTTACCTGGAAACCAACAATAATAGCGTTCGAAGCAACAGCTAACATCACATCAGTTTCAGAAATCTGGCCAACACCTTTGTGAATAATATTAACCTGAATTTCTTCGGTGCTTAGTTTGATTAATGAATCGGATAATGCTTCGATAGAACCATCCACATCACCTTTAACCACAATATTAATTTCCTGGAAGTTGCCAATTGCAATTCGTCGACCAATTTCGTCGAGTGTAATATGTTTTTGTGTACGTAAGCTTTGTTCCCGCTGTAATTGTTCACGTTTATTGGCAATTTCACGTGCTTCTTTATCGCTTTCCATTACATGGAATTTGTCGCCTGCCTGAGGAGCTCCGTTGAGGCCAAGGATTTGCACAGGAGTTGCCGGACCAGCTTCTTCAATGCGTTTTCCTCTTTCGTTATACATAGCTTTTGCATGGCCAAAGTAACTACCCGCTAATATAACATCTCCAATATGCAATGTTCCAGCTTCAACTAAAATAGTTGAAATATATCCACGCCCTTTGTCCAGTTCGGATTCGATAACTGTGCCAATTGCATTTTTATTGGGATTAGCGTTTAGTTCAAGCATTTCGGCTTCAAGCAATACTTTTTCGAGTAGTGAATCAATATTTAATCCTTGTTTTGCAGAAATATCTTGCGATTGATATTTACCACCCCATTCTTCTATAAGATAATTCATGTTAGCCAATTCTTCTTTAATTTTTTCAGGATTGGCGCCTGGTTTATCAATCTTATTAATAGCAAATATAATGGGTACACCTGCTGCGCTGGCATGGTTAATTGCTTCTACCGTTTGTGGCATCACATTATCGTCAGCAGCTACTACAATAATTGCTACATCGGTAATTTGAGCTCCACGTGCACGCATAGCAGTAAATGCTTCGTGTCCCGGAGTATCAAGGAAAGTAATCGTTTTATTGTCATCAACTATAACACTGTAAGCTCCAATATGTTGAGTAATACCACCTGCCTCACCCGCAATAACATTTGATTTACGGATATGATCAAGTAACGAAGTTTTACCATGGTCAACATGTCCCATTACCGTAACAATAGGAGACCTTGATAAAAGATCTTCTTCACGATCTTCCTCTTCATTAATGGCTTCTTGAACCTCAACACTAATAAAATCTACCGTATAGTTAAACTCATCGGCAACTAAAGCCATCGTTTCGGCATCAAGACGTTGATTAATTGAAACCATTAATCCAAGGTTCATACAAACCGAAATAACTTCTGTTGGCGAAACATTCATCATATTTGCCAATTCATTTACAGAAACAAATTCGGTAACTTTCAGTACTTTCTTTTCTTCCTCTTGTTTTTTGAGTTCTTCCTGCTGTTTTTGACTTATCGTATCACGTTTTTCTCTTCGGTGTTTGGAACCTTTTGATTTTCCTTTGGATGTTAGGCGAGCAAGTGTTTCTTTAATTTGTTTTTGAACATCTTCTTCGCTTACCTCAGGGCGCAGTTGTTTTTTCTTTTTCTTCCTCGATTTAAAATGTTCTTTATCTTTTTTCCTGTCTTGAGATCCCTTGTTGTTTTTTTTATTATCAAGATCAACTTTTTCTTTATGTATGCGTTTTCGTTTTTTCTTTTTGTTTTTTTGTTCGCTTGATGACGCTACCGGTTTCTTTTTCTTCTCTTCTGATGTAGGTAAATTTATTTTTCCAACAACGGTAGGTCCGGAAAGTTTTTTAATTTCGGATTTGTATAATTGCGATTCTTGCTTTCTAGAAGTTTCTTTCTCTTCTACAGGTTGCTCAACTTCTTTTTTTATTGCCTCGGTTTTTTGTTTTTCGGTTTCTTTTTTGTCTTTTGCCTTTTGTTCAGCTTGTTTGCGATCCGATTCTTTTTGTTTTTTTGTTTTCTTATCGGGACGTGTTTTTTGATTTAGTGAATCAAGATCGATTTTGCCTATAACTTTAAGCGACTCTTTTTGTACATCCTTTTTTTCTCCAGAAGACTTTTCCTCTTTTTTTGTTGTTCCTGTATTAGGTTCTTCTTTTTCCCTACTTTCAGCTTTTGCTGTTTCTTCTTCTTGTTTTTGAGGTTTGCTATCTGTAGCTGGTTTTTCTTCTTTAGGAGTAACAGGCTTTTGGGTGCTACTTACATCTTTTATTAAAATTTCTTCATCCGAAGTAAATGAATCGTCTTCTTCAGTTTCTTCCTCCTGATCTTGTTTTTCTTCATCAATATCATTAATTGAAAAAGCTTCTTTTTTACTTCGAAGTTGATTCAGACTTAGTTTTTCCGACTCTTTTTTGGTATTAATGTCGGAGCTATATTCTTTTACAAGAATATTATAAAGTTCTGGTGACACTTTTGTATTAGGATTTGAATCGATATTAAACCCTTTTTTATGCAGGAATTCTACTATTGTAGAGATACCCACATTAAATTCTCTAGCCACCTTACTAAGTCTTGTTGCTTTTCCTGTTCCCATAAAATTTTAAAACCTATATTTTAAATATCTATAATTTAAAGATTTGCTAATTTATAATTAAAGATTTAAATTATTCAAATTCTGCTT
>CAZWPU010000226.1:0-2939 GCA_964635605.1 uncultured Bacteroidales bacterium
CCTCATCTTTAATAAAAACACCTAATGGTAAGTTGTCCATAAAAATGGAAAATTGTTGCTCGGTTCTTCGCAGCGTTTCTTCAATCTTAGTCCGTAAGGAAATATCTTTAAAATCTTCGATAATTCCCAGAATGTCTCCGTTTTGTCCTTTAAAAGCAACGGAGGTTAAAATACCTGGCATAATTTTCCCTGTTTTGTTTCTTTTTTTGATATCCTGTTCAACACGCTCTTCTCCATTTTTTACCATATTCAAAGGGCAGTCGGCGGTATGACAATAGGGTCCGGGGAAAATATTATAACATTTTTTCCCTTCGGCATCTTCTTTACTTATTCCGGATATCATCGTAAAGGTTCGGTTTACACGCAGAATATTATAATTTATATCGATTAACCGCATGCTGTTTCCAGTAGTGTTAAAAATCTGGTTTAGTTCTGCATTTGTGTCTATGATCTCTTTAGTTTTTTTTGCCAGACGCTTATCGATACTGTCTTGTAAATTAAAAAATTTATTTAAAAGCAAGTTGAATGAAAAATGAAGTATTAAAAAGGTAATCGCTAAAATAAAAAAGATTATTAACAAAGAGCGATAGGCAGAAGCAAGAAAAACATTTTGGAGTTTGGAAATATCTTTAAGAAAAATTACACCCACAAATCCATCGTCTTTAAAACTATTTTGTATTTCTAACAGGCTAACAGAGTAACACTTATCGCGATAGTTAATCTTTCCTTTTTCAAAAATGTTATTTTCTTCTATAATCGATGTAAAAAAATCAAGGTTAAATAATGAGTGGATAATGATATTATTTTTTTTGGGCGAGCCGGAAAAGTGATGTTTTAGGTTCTCTGTTATTTTTAGGTTATCGAACAAGGTTCCAATAATAACATCATGTTCTTTTGATACATCTTCTACAATTTCGTTTTCGCGAATACCAAATTCTATGCATCCAATATAATTACCCTCATAAATGATGGGTTCAATAATTTTATAAAATAATTGAGCATCATAAAATTCGAAAGCCGATTTTTTGATTTGTTTTTTGTTTACGTTGGCAACCAGCGATGACGGATCAGCAGATTTCGTTTGCTCGCTTGGGCCGGTTTCCATATTTAATCCCAGAGTATTATCTTTATAATAAAAGTTTAGGACAAAATGATAAGGATCTTCATTTTTTAATACAGAATAATACGGAAAAACTTGTTTGTATAGCTCATCAATTTTTTGCGAGTTAAACCTTTGTTTTATTTCCGGATTATTTACAAAATATTGGATTTTTTCCCTGTAAAGGCGATTGGTTGTATAAAGGATATGCTTTATCTCAACACTTGTAATTTCACTATCTTTCTGTATTTGCCAATCGAGATATTGCCGATGGTTTTTCAGACTTAAATAGAAATAAATTGAACATAAAACCAATAGCACTGATATAACAGCGATTATGGTTTTATTTTTTAATTTTTTTTCAACTTCCATTAAGTGATTATGGCTCCTTAATTAAAACACAAGCAACAAATAAAGTAAAAATAATCTGAAGTTAAAAATTACGGTTGCTAGGTTTGTAAACTTTTTATTAAAAACACGAAGAATATTTTTTAAGGCATTGTTAATAACTTCTCAAATATTAAATTGATATTGTAAAAGAACGGATGAATTTGTATTTTTAAACCAACGATGATCAGTAAAAACATAACAAGATACTATTTGTTTTTTTTCGTCTTCTTGTTATTCTATCAGTCCCTTTTGGGGCAGGAAGAGGAAAAGAATCCTGTATCAATCGCTATTAAACCACAATATGGATTCATCCTGCCACATTCGAGTAAAGTAGAACGTCTTACCCATACCAATCCCTTTGGAGTTGAATTGGAATATGCCTGGATTATGCTAAAAGATAAGAATTGGCAGCAATGTAATTGTTATTCTAAAATGGGTGCTTCATTTCTGTATGTTAATTATGCAAACCCTGATACAGTTGGTAGTTCGTACAATTTTATAGGTTATGCCGAGCCCTTTTTGTTTCGCACCCATCAATTTCTATTAACCACCAGAATGGGTGTTGGTATTAGTGTATTGGATAAAATATATGATAAACAACAGAATCCAACCAATCAGTTTTTTTCAACCCGGATTAGTTTTATTGTGCATGTTGATGCTAATGTATATTATAAGCTTACAGAAAAACTTAAGCTTTTATTGTTTGCCAAATATTGTCATATATCGAATGGTGGAATAAAAGATCCAAATTATGGAATGAATTTTCCTACGTTTGGTTTGGGGCTTAACTATCAGCCCAAAGGAACAGTTGATTTCAAAGAGCGGGAAACAGAAACTTTTAAACCGGCATTTTTTTATGGAATATATCCTTTTGGAACTACTGAATCGGTTTTAGCAGATGACGACAACCCCGAGAAATTAACAATCGTAACCGGTTTATATGCAATTGTTGGACGAACCATAAGTAAATTAAACGGTTTTAGCATTGGGTTGGATTATATTTACGATGGAGCAAAAAAGGAACAACTTGCAAGGGCAGGGATTGCTAAAGATCATAAGCAGCTATCGCTTTTGTTAGGGCATCATTTACAATTTGGGAAGTTTGACTTTTCGCAGCATTGGGGTACCTATCTTTATGCTACCGACAAACCACGCAATTTTTATCAACGTTACAGCCTTTCCTATCAGTTTGCCAAACATTTATCGGGAGGGGTTACCCTGAAAGCCCATGGCGATGCAGCCGATAATTTTAATGTACTGGTGGGGGTGATTTTTTAAATGATTCTCTTTTGTTAAATTTGTTAGCGAAAATAAACAAAGCATAAAACCATGAGCAAAAATAAATTAACCACCGACCAAATAAAACAGGTAAAACAGTTTCAGCGAAACGAAATTAGGGATCACTTCAACTATCGGGTGGATATAAAAAAAATATTATCTTTCACCCATG
>CAZWPU010000227.1:0-2939 GCA_964635605.1 uncultured Bacteroidales bacterium
GCAATTCGTCCTGCATATTATTTCTAATTAATGGGTCGAGCGCACTAAACGCTTCATCCATTAATAAAACTTCAGGATCAGTAGCCAGTGCTCTTGCCAGTCCTACCCGCTGCTGCATACCACCACTCAACTGGCCGGTCATTTGTTCTTCATAGCCTTTTAAGCCTACGGTTTCAATGGTTTTGTAGGCTTTTTTTATACGGGTTTCTTCGTCAACCCCTTGGATTTCCAGACCAAAAGCCACATTTGAACTTACCGTACGATGCGGCAACAAGCCAAAATGTTGAAATACCATGGTCATTTTTTTACGACGAATTTCTCGTAACTCCGACTCAGAGGCTTTAATAACATCTTTTTCATCGATAAAAATTGAACCGGAGGTGGGTTCAATTAACCGGTTAAAACAACGTAGAAGTGTTGATTTACCACTTCCGGAAAGTCCCATAACCACAAATATTTCACCCTGTTTAATCTCAAAGCTAGCATCGTAAACTCCAACGGTGCATCCTGTTTGATTTAAAATATCTGCTTTAGAAACCCCTTTATTTAATAATTTCAGAGCGTCTTTTTTTCGTTTCCCGAAAATGACATTCAGATTCTTTACTTGTATGTCACTCATAATTATTTTTATCTGTTAAAATATCAAAGTACCAGGTTAAAATTAACCCCATACTAAGTTAAGGATATTATTTTTTTAAAAATAATATCCCATATTAATATTAAACCGCAAGTTCCATTCTACATCCTCAATAGGTACCGGAGTTCCTCTTTTTTGCAGATCATCGGAATAGTAATAAAGTTCAGGGCTTACCTCATCGCTATATGTTCTTCCCTGTCCAAGGCCTGTTCCAAAATCTTCGGTTATCCAGGGCTGGTTTTTCCCCAGGGCAAAATCTACATACGTGTAAATTTTCCCTGATGTAACTAAAAATCCGGGGATCAGGTGATACGTATTTTCGAAATTTTTATTGGCTTTATCAATCAATGTAAAATCAACATAGGGCTGAATGTTGGAAATTGGACCCCAGTCTACATCAATAGAATATGCAAGGCCAGCCACATACATATTTGCTTCTTTAGCAACCGGATTTTTAACACCGTATGCTCCCATAGGTACAGTTTCCACATCATTTCCATTTAAATCTGTGGCATTATAGTTATATTTTACATATTCGCCTTTAAAATTAAAATTCCCATAGTTTGCCACGATATGTCCGGCAAAAGCGGTAGAATTTTCTACATCATCCAGCACTGAGTTATAGTTTTGTCCAAACTGTGCTGAAGCGCCAATTTCGATATCCTCGTTGATATGATAAGCGGCTCGTACATTAAACTGATTTAATTCCCGTACAGGAATGGAATCGGTTGGTGTTAAGTCATAGGAATAGCGACCTGCACCGGCATTACCGAAAGTTACATCGCCTCCAAAAATTGGTCCTTCCGGTTCGGCCTGGCGATAATAAGCAACAGCCAGATCAAGATTATCGATAAAACTCAAATCAAATTTAATACCCATATCATAGTCATCTTCAAGTCCAACATAATAAGGGCCCTGAAACCACCATGAATGTGAAGCAAACTTGGTTATTCCGAAAGGAACCTGACTAACACCCAGTTTCATGTAGATATTATCGTTAAAACCATATCCAAACCATCCGTGGTGAATAAAATGCGAACCAAATGTTGGATACCAGCGGTATTCGAAACTTAAATCAATACCTGCATAACTACCATCAACATTAATACGCCAGGTATCCCAGGTGGCATATGTATTTAATGTAGTGGGATCACTTTCATAAGATTCACTAATCAAATTATAGCGTATCGCTCCACCAACGGTAAAACCATCTTCTTTTTCTTCCTGTGCTTTTACTTGAGTAAGTGATAGAAACAATAAGAAAATGAATAATAAGTAACTCTTTTTCATAAAACTATATTTTTTAATGATTAAAAAAATTGACAACAGTTTTTGCTGCTAGTGAGAATAATGACTTGGGATAGATCGAAAAAATCTCTTCATTCAAAAAGAAATCCTAATGGTATAAAAAATAAACTCGCCCTATATTCTCGTTTGAGGATGCAAAGCTATAAAACCTTTAGATCTATACCAAATTTTAAATACGGATAAATCACTCCCAACCAATCCATCTCATTTTTTTCCTTCATTTCTTATACGCTATACTACTTAATATTTTCTTATTTGTTCAATTGTGATTTTTATTTTAGCTTATTTATAATAATTTTAAGTTGGCAAATAATTATACGATTATAAATAACCTAAACTGGTTCATTTTTTGTTTTTCATGAATGAATCTAGTGCTAAAGAAATCATAAAAAATTTATCTGGTTTATAAACACTGTTATTTCCACTATTTATTTATTAATAGTACAGACAAAATATTACAGAAGTTAAGAGATTAAAAAATTAATTATAGGCCTATTTTACTTGCGATAAAATATGTTACTATAGAAACTGATGCGGCAAGTACAGCACCCCAAACCAAATCCACAACCGTAACCATGATGGGCCAGTTTTTCAGGGTCGCTAAATTGGTCAAATCATAGGTTGCATAAGTAATAAGCCCGAAGAGCGCACCAAACAGAAGTGCGTGCATCCATGAACTTTTTTTCATTGCCGGCATAATGACAAACAGCACCAGCCCAATAATAAACAACAAATAAAAAATAATTGCTGCTGTCCAGTTAACATCATTTTTCATCAAAAAGCCTATTTGCTTTTTATAAAAATTTTTAGCAACTAACCCGAGCCATACCATATCAATGGCTAAAAACACGGGTAATGCAATGGCGTAAAGTTTGTAAAACATAATGCGGTTTTTTATTTCATTTTTACTAAAATTCTCGTCATAAAAAATCCAAACAAGGCCATAGATACAAGCACTGTAACGATGACACTCGTATATTGCCCTCCAAAACCG
>CAZWPU010000228.1:0-2934 GCA_964635605.1 uncultured Bacteroidales bacterium
GGTGCCGGTATTTTGTTAAGTTTCTTAATGTAAAAAAATAGAAATTATGAAAAAGTACAAATGTAAAGTATGTGGTCATATTTATGACCCTAAAGAAGGTGATCCCAAAGGAGGTATTGAACCAGGAACACCTTTCGAAAAGATCCCCGACGATTGGAAGTGTCCGATTTGTGGTGTAACTAAAAAAGATTATGAACCATTAGATTGATAGCTTAACTTTTCATATTATTTGAGATGACAAAATTTTTTGTCATCTCTTTTTTAATTTATTCTTACGCTATCCCAACTTGATTGTATAAACTGCTGTAAGGTTGTTGCAGAAATATTGGTTTCATCGAAAAGAATCATTCGCACGACAACAGAAACATGGGCAAAAATTAGTTGAATTATAAATGGTTCTGGCAACGTTCTTAAATACCCCATTTCAGTTCCTTTCCGAATAAAATCAATTGCAGGCTGATAATGCCTTTGATTAATTTCTTTCACTTCATTTTTTTCTAAAGGGGATGAAGCATAATGCTCAATAAATTGAAACTTTTGTGGATTATTTTTAAAATAATAAAATAAGTTTTTCCATATTAGAATAAACTTATCCTTAAAGGGTAAATCATTATCCATATTTTGAATAAATGCTTTGCCCATTTCCTCTATTAATTCAGAATATGCCGTTTTAATTAGATATTCTTTGCTTTTAAAATAGTGATAAATAGTACCAGCTGCAACATTTGATTCTTTAATGATTAATCCCATTGAGGTTGCATACAAACCCATTTCAGAAACTAACTGAATCGTAGTTTCAATAATTTGTTGTCTTTTAGTCAATGTTTTTTATAATCTTCAGCCATCTTTAATGCTTCATAAGCACTTACAATACCTCCGGTATAGGATAACTTTTTAAATTTTGTTTTCCATTTTATCAATCGTAACCCTTTCCGTGGTTTATACACTTTAACATCGGGATAAACTAAAGCTGATTTTTGAATGATTTCTTTTACCTCCACAGCTGATAGTTCAGGATAATAGGCTAGGAGTAGCGCGGCTATTCCGGAAACTACCGGTGCCGAAAAACTTGTTCCATCAGCAATTTGATATTTATTTTCCGGCGCTAATGATTTTATTCTGAATCCTGGAGCAAAAATATCTACCATCTCGTCACCATAATTTGTAAAACTGGCTGCAAATTGTTTATTGCACGTTTTGGTATTGGCACCAACAGTAATCCAGTTGTCAACAACTGAGTTCTTATCAATTATTTTGGTTGGATATTGGTTTACTTTATCAATATTATTGGCATCGTTTCCTGCAGCATGTATCAGAAGAACATCGTTTTCCTGGGCATACAATACCGCTTCGTCTACCAAGTATTTATGGGGAGATAAATCTTTTCCAAAACTCATATTAATGATTCGTGCTCCATTATCAACGGCATAACGTATTGCCTTTGCTACGTCTTTATCTCTTTCATCGCCATCCGGAACAACTTTTAATGCCATAATTCTTGCATTTTCTGCTATGCCGTCAATTCCCAGGTCATTGTTACGTTTTGCAGCTATAATTCCCGATACAAATGTGCCATGAAATGCTCCCGGGCCATAAACGTTGTTGTTGCCATAGGTTTCTGTAATATCCGTTAAATCATCACCTATAATTGCTCTTGGATTATAATCCGTATTTAGATGGTAATCTAATTCAACATCAATGTGAGATTCAATTTCTTCGAAAATTTTTTCGCTAATACCATACTTTACAAAGTTATAAATGGTTCTAATCTCCTTTTTATATGTTTTATCAGCTTCTTTTAAACTATCCAAATCGTTAATTACAATAGAATCTGTTTGTAAAACATCAGTAATGGTTTGATAAGCATTGTGGTATTTGTTTTTATATTTTTTAAAGCCCTTTTTTTGACGTTGAGCATCTTTTAGACTCTTTTTATATCTTTTGGCTGCCTCTTTGTACAAGCCATATAACTCTTTTTCTTCGTTGCTTAACGTACTCTTTTTTACATCACTAAATTTAGGATGGTACTTTTTATAAATTCTTGTGATTTCCAGATTTTCATGGGCAATATTTTTTCCTTCTGCATTTCCCAAGAAGTTCCATCCGTGGATGTCATCAATATAACCATTTTCATCATCATCAATACCGTTATCCGGGATTTCGTTTTTGTTTATCCATATATTCTCCTTCAGGTCTTCGTGATTAAAATCAACGCCGCCATCAATAACAGCAACAATTACAGGTTTAGATTTTTTATCTTTTAAACATTGATAAGCCTTATCAATTTCTGCACCATAAACCTGGTCGTCTATTGGTGATTGATTAAACCAGTCGTGTTCGATTTCTTTTTTTGCATTTTCGTTGTTTGAGTTTTGGTCTTGAGCTTTTAACCCTAAGAATATACCTAATATTAATAAAATTAAAAGTGTTTTTTTCATCTGTTTTTATTTAAGATTAAGTAATTAAAAAGAAGAGAAAGTCATGCTTTCTCTTTTGTACAACGTAAAAGTAGTAAAATTATTTGAATACTGCTATCTCTTTCTCCCCTGTTGACTTACTATAAGCTCTAAACATCATATTCGTATTAAATGGCATAGCAATATTCCCATTTTTATCAACGGCAATAATCCCTCCTTCACCACCGGCTTCTACCAGTTTCTTGTTGACCACTAAATTTGCAGCATCTTTTAAACTTAAATTTTTATATTCCATCAATGCAGAAATATCATATGCTACGGTATAACGTATAAAAAACTCGCCATGTCCGGTAGCAGATACAGCACAAGTATTGTTGTTGGCATAGTTTCCTGCACCAATAATGGGTGAGTCACCGATTCGGCCAAATTTTTTATTTATTCTACCTCCTGTAGATGTTCCTGCGGCCAGGTTTCCATTTTTATCTAAAGCTACACATCCGACAGTACCATGTTTTTC
>CAZWPU010000229.1:0-2901 GCA_964635605.1 uncultured Bacteroidales bacterium
CCATATTTTCGCAAATATGATTTGCAAAACCCATTCCGGCTTCTGCTTTTTGGTCGAAAGCAAGATGAATTCCTTTTTCTTTTAGTTTTTGCAACTCATCCGGATAGTTGGCTGTAGCTGCAATCATCCCTTGAAAATTAATTGCTTTTAAACGTTCTAATGCATACAGATTTGACTTATAATCCATGCATAGAGCGACAATTTTTACCTGATTACTTTTTACCTTTTTGTCGGGGATGTTTTGCCAGAACTCACTATCGGTTGCATCGTCCTGTATGATATTTCTTCCTTCTTTTTGATTGGCTTTCACTACATTTTCATCATAATCGAGTCCTAGAACCTTTTTTCCGTATTTATTTTTTAGGTGGTCGTATGTTGATCGGCCAATTCTCCCAACTCCAAATATTAGTATTTCTGCATCTCCGATATTATATGTTTTGTCATAAGCCAACCGTTGTGATGTTTCAAATATCGTTAAATAATTTTTTATAGATGAGTAAATTTTTTGCGCATTAAGATTTAACGGCGATGAAATAACAAATGAGATGGAAAGGCTTAAGGCCATAATAATTAGCCAGTCGTTCGATAACCAACCGCTTGCTACTGCCAGTGAGGATATGATAAGGCCAAATTCACTAAAATTTGCCAGGCTTAATGATGTAAACAGGGCTGTACGGGCTCTTAATCTGAATCTGGTAAAAATAAGGAAGTATAAAATAACTTTAAAATTAATGGTTAAGGCAATTATGAGTGAAGTTACTAGCATTAGGGTAGTAGGAGTGCCTGATAAGCCAATGGATAAGAAAAAGCCAATTAAGAACATGTCTTTAAATCCCATAAGTGTATTTGCCATATCTTTTGCTTTTTTGTGGTTCGCAATGAGCATCCCGGTAACTAATGCTCCTAAATCAGCTTTTATCCCGGTTAAATGAAATAATTCGGCACCCACCACAAAAGCAAGAAAGAGGCCAAATAAAATGAGCAGCTCGCCATGCCCCACATGGTCTAATATTTTAAGCAAAACAGGACGTAAAATTAGTAATAAGGCAGGAAGCCCAAGGGCATATATATTGGGCAATTTGCCTGTTTCAATAATCATATAACCTACAGCAAACAAGTCTTGAATAATTAAAACACTAACAGCCATAATTCCATAAAAAGAAGTAAGCTCTCCTTTTTCTTCCAAAACCTTTATAGCAAAAACTGTACTCGAAAAGCTAAAGGCAAAAGCAAGCAATAAGCTTGTTTTTAGGTTGAATGGATTAAAATAAGCAATGGGTGTAAAACTTAACAGATAGAAAAAAGAGGTAATAAGGATGATAAAAAAGATTAACTGGATCGTAGTTCCCGCCCAGATCTCTTTTTTTGCTAAGTTTTTGATTTTAAGTTTTAGCCCAATGGTAAAAAGCAAAAGCATAATACCTAAATCGGCTATCTTATCAATTACATCACCCGATTCTGCACCAAGGTAGTTTAATATAAATCCGGCAACTAGGTAACCTACTAATGGAGGTAATTTTATCAAACGAGCTCCAAATCCGGATAAAAATGCAATGGCTAACCACAGGGCTTCCATGTGGAATAGTTTTAATTATTAAAGACTTAGAATTTTTTTCATATCCCCTTCTGAAACTTCTAATAGTCCTGAAGCAGGTAACCTTGTAGTCATCTCTTTCCAGTTAGGATCTTTTAAGAATATTTTTTTAAATATGGGCAAAGCTTCATCGATTCGGTTGTTGTTTGCAAGGGCAATAGCTTTCCAGTATTTCATTTCCAGATTTTCAGGGAACATTTTTTCGGCAGCCGAATACTCTTTCAGGGCTTTTGCCATATCTCCATGCTCAACAGCTAAATCACCATTATTCATATGCTCATACGCACGGTGAACTTTTAGTAACCGTTCAAGTTCAATCAGGGGGTTTTTATGGTCATCTACACGTAAGTTAACTTTTTTATCCATCCACTCATGCTCCACTTTATCGGTGTTAAAAACTAACAAAACGGCTGATTGCTTTCCTCGGATGTCTCCTCCGGCAGCTTGTGCAACTTTTAGGGCTTGAACTACCCGCTCTGCTAAAGGCATGCTTTCATTTTCTTCAAAAGCTTTTGCCATGGCCGGAACAACCTGGTCATTTAGCATCATATTGGCTTGTACCGAAAAGTTGTTCCCATTGATATGTCCGGCGGATTGCACACACTTCTCTCCGGTAAAGGTTGCAATATTCCCGCCAACATCTAAAAAGGCAATTTGTCTGAATTCTTTGCCTTCATCTTTGGCCGTTAAAAAATCAAGTGCTTCCATAGCAGTTTTGCCTTCTTCCATAAGTCTCAATCCATCAGGACCGTATGCAGGATTAACAAAAGATTGGGTGGCAACAACCCCTACTCCCGATTTTCCCCATGATACGATGGAGCCTACCGAGAACCAGTGACTCTGAACACCAACGGCCATTTCTCCGGCTGCCTTGTCAATAGCAACAATGGAGAAGGTATGAGCAAAAGGTTCATTCTTTTTGTACTGTTGACCATTTGTTTTACAAAAGAGAAAACTTAAAAGAATAACGAACGGAATAAATAGTTGACTTTTCATTTTCAGGTATTTTTAAGATATTTAATTATTTTTATAGGTCGTAGTCATATCCTCATCCACACAAATAATAAAATCGGCTTTACCTTTATTATTTTTTTCTAACTGATTAATCTCAGATTGCATAACTGTTGAAATAGTAATATATTTAACCTCGGGCATCCATCTTTTTAAATACCAAAATATCCCTTCATAATTATCGGTATGATAAGTGCCGTGAAAATGAATAAATTTATTTTCAGGATTAAAATTCTGTGCTATAAAATATGCCATGGTGGCATCTTTTATGGCTTGTGCTTTGGGCAGGTTTTCTC
>CAZWPU010000230.1:0-2865 GCA_964635605.1 uncultured Bacteroidales bacterium
CCCACAAATTCAGAATCATTGCTTTTGATATTCCGGGACACGGAAAAAGTGAAGCTCTTGCAAAAAAACACAATATAGAAATGTTGGCTGACTGTGTCTATGATGCTTTAAAATTGTTGAAAATAAACCAATGTTTAATGATAGGACACTCCATGGGAGGTTATGTTACGCTAATGGTTCATCATCTTTATCCAGAGTTGCTTTCCGGTTTTTCTCTTTTCCACTCACATCCATTTGCCGATACTGAAGAAACGAGAAAGAACAGAATACGGGAAATCGACCTGGTTAAAAACGGTAAAAAAGATATTCTGGCTAAAGTAAATATTCCCAATGCCTTTGCTCAAAAAAAACTTGTAGATTTGAAAAATGAAGTGGATAGATTAAAGTCAATTGCCATACATACTCCTGCCAAAGGAATAATTGCCAGCTTATATGCCATGATGAATCGTCCTGATTTTTCAGATGAGTTGGCCCAAACAGAAACACCTTTTCTTTTAATTGCCGGTAAACATGATAACTATATCTCTTTTAACTCAGTTATCGCCAATATTAAGCTCCCTAAAAACTCGCGTTTATGCGTATTAGAAAATTCAGGACACATGGGTTTTGTTGAAGAAAAAGAAAAAGCGCTGGAATATATTGTAGGATTTATTTCCACTATTGAAAAATTCAAATAATATTATTTACAGCATTTAATAATAAAAGGCATTTTTTATCAAACCCAACACAAGATCTATTGATAATAATAAACATTGTAAAAAATCCGATGCAGGTAAAAAGCATCGGATTTTCATTCAAACAACCATCTGTAAAAGCTGAATTTACCCAGCTTTACTCTTCATCTATATATCTATATCCATACCCATCGCCATATCCTCTTCCGGCATCTCGGTAATTTCCATAACCTCCGCCTATTCTGTTGGCACCACGGTTATACCCTTTTCCACGGGCCGGTCTGGAGTCAAAATAAACCTTTTGCTCATCGGTTAATTGTTTACGTACATCTTGTCTGTGTTTTGCAGAAGCTTTCATCATTTTATTATGGACTTCGGTCATTCGATCAATTACCGAATTAATCTCCTTAAGATCTGCTTTATCGATTGTATTAAGCGTTCTTTTTCGAGCTCTAAATTCATTCATCTGATTCCGGTAATTGTTCATCTCTTTCCAATGATCAACCCTTAAGGCTTCAATTTGTGTTTCCTGGTCAGCGGTTAGGTCGGGTATTCTCCAAGAGGTTCCGTCGTTGCGGTATGGCCTGTTAACATTACTCTTAAAATTTCTTCCTCGTTGTGCGAATCCTTGTGTTCCAGCAAGCATTAAAATGGCTAGTGCTAAAACTGTGAGTTTGTTCATTTTTTTTGTTTTCATCTTTTTAATTTTTTTATGTGTAACATTTCTTTCTTTCGAATTTCTGCTTATTGGACACCGATACTTTTAATTTATTACAGCAAGTATTATAAAATCTTTATTTTTCATGATCTAATTTTTTAGGTTAGTTTCCTGGATTAATAAAAAATTCAAGTAAAATCAACCCGGAGAACTTATATTCAATAAAAATTTGTGTATTTTTATTTCGTTTGAAAAAAGAAAATTATTCTTCTAAAAAGCAAATAAACAATTATGGAACCACTAATTATTGGAGCCTCTGAAGAGCGCCCGGGAATAAATTTAGACCCTCAAAGTAATAAATTTATGATTTTCGGCAAATCATTTCCCGAGGAAGCTAAAAAATTTTATGAACCGATTATGCTTTGGCTGGAGGAGTATGCAAAAAAACCAAATAAAAAAACAAACTTTGAAATACGGCTTGACTACTATAATTCAGCCACTTCGACTATTTTATTAGAGATTATACATTTATTGAATTCCATATTCCAAAAAGGGCATAAAGTAAAAATTTTATGGCACTATCTTGAGTTGGACGATGATATGCTGGATGCTGGAAAAGAGTACAGTGAGATGGTTGATACACCTTTTGAATTTATTCCATTTGAAGATTTTTAAAATAAACCTGGAGGAAAAAACAAAAATCCTGCGAGAAGTAAAACTTTCGCAGGATTTGTTTTCTTATTTTTTTGAACTAAAAAATTCCGGTTTCTGCTGATGAAATTCGGTTGCCTCCTGGTAATGTTTGGCAAAATTAAGCAATGCCGCTTCATCATATAAATTTCCTATAAAGCTGATACTTGTAGGATGCTGCTCATCGTCGAAACCATTAGGAACGACAATACAGGGGTTGCCTGTCAGGTTGGTCATAAGCAGCTGGTCTCCACCATAACTGGGGGTTACAATCACATCATACTCTTTCATAACCTGGTGAAACTCTTCAATTAACCGGTCTCTTAATCGGCTGGCCTGAATATATTCTACGGCAGGAATAAAGCGTGCAGATCTGAAAATGTTGGGCCAGGCATATTGATGTTGTGCGGTTAATTCATCATCACTGTTACTTCGTGTAAGATCATCAAAAGCTGTCGCTGCTTCTGCTTCTAAAATGATGGCTAATGAATTAACGGGCAAATCATTTGGAAGCTCAACTTCGTGGAGGGTCACACCCAGCTCTTTTAAAACATCAAGGGTCAGACTATCATTCTTTTGTCCCCGGTATTCTTCTTTAAAATATGACTTTAAATAGCCCACTTTATAATCTGTAATTTTATCGTTTTGATAATTAAATGGATAACTGGTTGTTGACGGGTCTTTTTCATCTGCTCCCCGAATAACATCAAAAACCAGTGCACAATCGTATGCATTCCGGCAGATGGGTCCTACTTTATCCATGGTCCAACTCAAGGCCATTGCGCCAGAACGGCTTACACGGCCGAAAGTTGGCCGTAAACCTGTAACTCCGCAACGGGTGGC
>CAZWPU010000231.1:0-2864 GCA_964635605.1 uncultured Bacteroidales bacterium
CTGTACTTAGCTCACGATTTTTATTTTTAATTACCTGATCCATATACCCTTTTAATACGGCATCAAACTCACCATGAACATATTTCTCTGTTCCATAATTCAATCCGTCATAAATTTCTTCGGGCACAATACCATATTTTTTTATCGTATTGGTTACATCATGAAAGGCGCCTCCACCGGCAAAATTCAGATGCCCGTGCCATCTTACATAGCGTTTTGCTTTATCCGAATAGGAGTGTCTGATTATCCATGCTTCGGATAAGTCAACTTCAGGTTTTCCCATGTTTAACATTTCCGATTCAAGAAACGATACAGCAGAAAAACTCCAGCAGGTTCCGGAGCGAAACTGATTTTTGACCGGAGTATTTTCCAGCTCTTTAATAATTTCAAATTCATATCCATTTGCTTTTTCCTTATCCTCCTGTGCGGATACTAAAAAAACAGCAACAAATAATAATACGGTAGTTAATTGTATTCCTTTTTTAATCATAAAGCTTAAAGTTTAATTTTTAGTTTGATTTTAAATTTAGATAATTTTTCAAATACATCGTTTAATCTTGGTAAAAACAATTCAAATAACAAAATACGTTTCTTAAAATTAAAAACCTATATTTCAAATAGTTATAAAACTAAAAAATTTTTATATAAGATTCATAATTATTGTTAATAACTTAATAAATTCTGTTAAAACTTATTTTATATAGGTAGCAAATTGTTGTCTGTCGATTTCTTTTTTTTACTCCTTATTAATATTATATATTTCAATCCGAAACTACTAAAATTTAACTATTTTTTAACCTAAACTTAATGTTTTTATGAAAAAAATTTTACTATTAGCAATTTTTGCAATTAGCTCTACTTTTGCTTTTTCGCAAATAAAAGTAATTAAAGGTGAAAGACCGCCTATTAAACTGGAGGAGGTTTCTCCCGATGCTTATGAAATAAGCAAAATTCAAATTAAACTCAAGCCCGGAATGGAAAAATCAATTCCGGATGCTGTGTACAAAGCCGGAAAAGGCGGATTTGTGGTGACAGGAATCAAATCGATTGACAACCTTAACGAAAAGTTTGGAGCCAATAAGTATACTCCATTATTGGATGGATTATATGAAAAATCAGCTAAATCGGTTCAAAATCGAGAAAAACATAAAGCATGGGGATTCCACTTATGGTTTACTGTTGAAGTAAATACTAAAGCAGAGGTAATTGAGATAGTAAAAAAATATGCGGCTTTAGATGAGGTGGAGATAGCTGAACCCATTTACAAAAAAAAATTAATCAGCAATGTACCTCCTAAAGAAAAAGAAGCTACCGAAACCAAAGAATCCAAATGGACACCAAACGATCCACGTTTTGATGAACAGTGGCACTATCATAACACAGGACAAGAAGGCGGAACCGTTGATAAAGATATTGACTTACCCGAAGCCTGGGAAATTGAAAAAGGAAACTCATCAGTAATAGTTGCAGTTGTTGATGGAGGTATCCAAACTAACCACCCAGATTTAGCTGCTAATATTTGGTCTGGTGTAGGTTACAATTTTGTAACCAACTCATCAACTCTTTCTGCAGAAGATCATGGAACACACGTAGCAGGAACAATAGCCGGAGTTAACAACAATGGTACTGGGGTATCGGGTGTTGCCGGAGGTTCGGGTTCTGGTGATGGTGTTCGATTAATGTCTTGCCAGGTATTTACTAGTAGCAGTTCGGGAGGATTTGATCAGGCTCCAATTTATGCTGCCGATAATGGTGCAGCTATTTCACAAAATAGTTGGGGTTATACCAGCGAAGGTGTATATGATCAAGCTACATTAGATGCTATTGATTATTTTAATGCTAATGGTGGTGGTGATGTTTTAGACGGTGGTATTACCATTTTTGCCGCAGGAAACAATGATGCTACAGGCGATTGGTATCCTGGATGTTACTCGGGGGCTTTTGCTGTTGCAGCAACGAATAATAATGATGTAAGAAGTTACTACTCAAACTATGGTAGTTGGGTTGATATTTCAGCTCCTGGAGGAGAACAAAGTGCATCAAACGACCCAAAAGGTATTCTTAGTACTCTTGCTAGCAATAGTTATGGGTTTTATCAGGGAACCTCCATGGCATGTCCACATGTCTCAGGAGTTGCCGCTTTACTTATTTCCAATGCAGTACGCAACGGTGTTACATTAACCAATTCACAAGTAGCCGATCTTTTAAAAAATAATGTAGATGATCACTATGCTGTTAATTCAAGCTATACCGGACAATTAGGTTCAGGAAGATTAAATGCCAACCTTGCTTTAGAAGCTTTACAAAGCATGTTTACGAATGAACCACCATCAACACCCACTGGATTAGCTACAACGAACATTACCGACGAAAGTGCTACGTTAAGCTGGAGTGCTGCAACAGGAGCAACTTCATACGACGTACAACTTCGTGTACAAGGTGGTTCCTGGTCAACCTATAACGTTAGTGGTACTAGCTACAATGCGAACAACTTATCTGCTGAAACAACCTACGAATGGCAGGTAAGAGCTAAAAATACTTATGGAACAAGCTCATATTCAGCAATAAAAACATTCTCAACAACCGAATTTGTTGTTAGTTATTGCGAATCAAAAGGAAATAATTCTAGCTACGAATGGATTGCTGAAGTAGAGATTGGATCATTCAACAATACATCATCAGCTGCAGGTTATACAAATTTTACAAACCTTTCTATTGAAATGGAACCAGGAACGAACTATTCCGTTTCGTTAACTCCGGGATTTGGAAGTTCAACGTATAACGAATACTGGAAAATATGGATTGATCTGAACGGAGACGGAGATTTTGATGATACTAACGAATTAATTTTCGATGCAGGATCA
>CAZWPU010000232.1:0-2825 GCA_964635605.1 uncultured Bacteroidales bacterium
TGGTTAGACCCGGAATTAACATCTCCCTACAAATTTTATCAATTCTGGTTGAATGTTTCCGATGAGGATGCCGAAAAGTACATTAAGATTTTTACCATGCTTTCAAAAGAGGAAATTGAATCGTTAATAGAGCAGCATCGAGAGGAACCTCACCGCAGAATGTTGCAACAACGACTGGCCAAAGAAGTAACCGTAATGGTTCACTCCGAAGAAGATTACCATACAGCCGTGACTGCCTCCAAAATTCTGTTTGGCAAAGCCACCACCGAAGAATTAAAAAACCTGGACGAGAAAACATTCCTTTCGGTATTTGAAGGGGTCCCCATGTTTGATATCCAACGGGCCAAAATTGACGCCGGGGTAAATGTTTTGGACTTGCTGGCGGTTGAAACACAGGTTTTTCCATCCAAAGGCGAATTAAGAAGATTAATAAAAGGGGGGGGTGTGAGCATCAATAAAGAAAAAATACCCAACGATGAAATTTCTGTCAATACAGAACGTTTATTGAATGATAAATATATCTTAGTTCAAAAAGGAAAGAAGAATTATTTTTTAATTAAAACCATTTAAACATTTATGGCCAAATTAATTGTCAAGCGTAAGAAGGAGTGGAATAACCGGGCGCGGAAATATAAATTATTTATTGACGGGGAAAAGGTTGAACATATTGGTAATGGAGAAATTAAAGAGTTTGAACTGGACCCCGGCAAACATACCGTGATAGCTAAGATGGACTGGATGAGCAGCCCTGAATTTGAAGTAGACCTAACCGATGATAAATCTATAACCATTGAATTATCTTGTTATAAACTCGGAAGATATTTAATCCCGTATTTGATTGGAATATTGGGGTTAGTTTTTATTTTAGAGCATATTTTCCATGTTGAGGTAAATTTTTTATTCTATTTGTTTATTCCCCCATTTTTAGTATTACTATATTATTCAACGATTGGGCGAAAAAAATTTATTGAAATAAAGGAATGGGAAATCGCATAAAGTGATGTACGTTTATTTGCATAATCATTTAAAATAATCAGTTAACATTATTCATATGGCAAAGTTAATTATTTCACGCCGCAAAGAGTGGCAAAACCGGAGCCGCAAATTTGGGATTTATGTCGATGGCGAAAAGAAAGACGTTATTGAAAACGGGGCGGTAAAAGAACTGGAACTCGAGCCGGGTAAACATACGTTAAAATTTAAGATGGACTGGGTGGCCAGCCCTGAAAAAGAACTGGAGATTTCTGATGAAAAGGCAAAAAGTTTTGAAGTTAGCGGCTTTAAACTGGGGAGATGGCTGTTCCCTGTTTTTTTTATAGTACTAGCACTTTTCTTTCTAGTCAAAGTTTTTTGGGATAAAACGGTTGATGAGTTTGTTTATATCGTTTTGCCATTGTTTGTGATTTACCTTTATTATTTAACTTTTGGCCGGAAAAAATATATCGAAATCAGCGAATTATAGATGAATGGACACAACAAATCAATCATATAACTTTAACTCTATGGATATTATTCGTTTTATTTTCAAACATAAATGGCCTATTATTACGATTACGGTAATTGCAGCCATAGCCTCAATCATTATTTCATTGGTCATTACGCCCAAGTTTAAATCGTCGGTTATTTTTTACCCGAAAACACAGGTTGCTGCTTCTCATGCTTTAACCACCAGCGAGCTTATCGATCCGGATGACCATATCATGAATTTTGGCGACGAGGAAGCTACCGAGCAATTGATTCAAACGCTCTATTCCGAAGATATTCGCTTTAAAATTATCGATAAATTTGATTTAATGCATCATTATCAGATTGATGCTGCCGGAGAATACCCGATGACTAAATTGCACGAAGAATATTCGGATAATATCCGGTTTAAACGCACCGAGTATATGGCGGTTGAGATTGAAGTAATGGATACTGACCCGCAGATAGCAGCAGATATTGCCAATACCATTGCAGCCTTGCTGGATTCAACCCTTAATAAAATGCAAAACGATGTGGCGGTTGAAATTTTAAAGGTCGTTAAAAAGGAGTACAATCTTTTACAATCAGATATTCAGGAAATTGAGGGTAAAATAAAAAAAGTCCATCATGCAAGTCCTGAGTATATTTCTTTATCTCAGCAGCTGGTGAACGAAAATAAAAGGCTAAGTCAGCTTAATGCGAAATTAGCCGAAGCCCGTGTAAATGCAAATCAGCAATTACCGCGTAAGTTTATGGTAACCAGAGCCTATCCGGCCGAGAAAAAATCCTACCCTGTACGATGGGTTATTTGTGCAGTTTCTACCATTTCAGCTTTTCTGTTTGCTGTTTTATTGATGCTGTTTATCGAGCGGTACAAAGATTTATTAAAATTTAAATAACCGGTATCTTGCTACAGCATAAAAATAAGGTTTTATTTTATTCGATTTCATTGTTGTTTATTGCTGTAAACCTTTTTTTTATAGCTCAGGATATTTATTATATTGCTTTTTTGCCGGTTATCCTGTTGTTTATTTTTGCCGGTTTTTTTTCATTGGATAAGGTTTTGCTGGCGGTAGTATTCTTTACTCCCTTCTCGGTGAGGTTAGACGATATTATTCCTTCCATTCCGGTTAACCTGTATTTACCTACCGAACCCTTGCTCATTGGCATTTTATTTTTATTTATTTGCAAATTGTTGCTTGACGGATTTTTTGATAAAAAAATCCTGGTTCATCCGTTATCGATTGCCATTTATATCAACTTAGGGTGGATTTTTCTTACCAGCATTACCAGCACCCTGCCGGTAGTATCGTTTAAGTTTTTTTTATCCAGGATTTGGTTTGTTATTCCCATGTATTTTC
>CAZWPU010000233.1:0-2819 GCA_964635605.1 uncultured Bacteroidales bacterium
GTCATGAAATTTATTGCCGATTTACATATCCACTCGCATTTTTCGATGGCGACCAGCAAAAAACTAACCCCCGAACATCTCGACTATTGGGCTAAGCTAAAAGGAATTAAAATTGTGGGAACGGGAGATTTTTCTCATCCCGGATGGACCAACGAATTGAAAGAAAAAATTGAACCTGCAGAACCAGGCCTATTTAAATTGAAAGATAAATTTAAAATCAAAAATCCGGTTCAGGAGACTAACACCAATGCACCACGCTTTTTGCTAACTGCCGAAATAAGCAATATTTACAAAAAAAACGGAAAAGTGCGCAAAATACATAATGTAATTTTGGCTCCCAATTTTGAGGTAGTAGATAAAATTCAACAAAAATTAAGTAACCTGAATTTTAATATCACATCCGATGGCCGTCCTATCCTTGGATTAGATGCAAAGCATCTGCTAGAAATGTGTCTGGAAATCTCGGATGAAATCTTTTTTATTCCGGCACACATTTGGACCCCCTGGTTTTCAGCATTAGGTTCCAAATCAGGATTTAACAGTATTGAAGAATGCTTCGAGGACTTAACGAAACATATTTATGCGCTGGAAACAGGCCTTTCCACCGACCCTGCATTAAACTGGATGTGTAGTTTTCTCGACCGGTACACATTGATTTCCAATTCCGATGCTCATTCACCGGAAAAATTGGGCAGAAATGCCAACCTTTTCGATACAGATGTTAACTACTATTCGATAACCGATGCCCTAAAAACCGGCGATGAAAGATTTACAGGAACTTTTGATATGTTTCCTCAGGAAGGAAAATACCATTACGACGGACACCGGAAATGTAAGGTTTGCTGGGACCCTGTGGAGACCATGAAACATCATAGCATTTGTCCCGTTTGTGGCAAAAAGGTTACGGTAGGCGTTGTAAACCGTATTGTAGAGTTATCCGACCGGGTGAATATTGATGAGCGCCCAAACCGGAAACCTTTTTACTCGATTATTCCGCTTCCGGAAATATTAGCCGAAATAGAAGGTGTTGGAGAGAAATCACAAAAAATAAAAAAACAGTATGAGCAGCTAATCGCCAAAGCGGGCTCAGAATTCAATATTTTACATTTTTTTTCCATTGATAAAATCAAAGAAATTAGCGGAGAAGTACTAAGTGAAGCTATCCGAAGAATGCGAAACCATCAAATCATCATCAAAGAAGGTTTTGACGGAGAATATGGTGAGATAAAAGTTTTCCGCCCCGATGAATCAAAAATTTTTGAAGACAAATCGGCTTTGTTTGAAATATCAAATTTGCCGGAAATACCTCAACGCAAACTTCTAAATTTCGACCTGCAACAATATCAAAAACTAAAAGCGATTAGTGAACCTTCTGATTTAGCTGCCGAACCTGAAGCTCAATATATCGTAGAGCAAAAAGGCATATTACAAGGTTTAAACCCTGAACAGGCGAAAGCGGTAAAACATGATAAAGAACCGGCTATGATATTGGCGGGCCCCGGCACAGGAAAAACCAATGTGCTTACCCGTCGAATTGCATATCTTGTAAAGGAAAAGCAAATAAATCCTGAAAACATTTTAGCCGTTACTTTTACCAATCAGGCAGCCGAAGAGATGATTTCTCGTACAAAAAAACTACTGGGACAACCGTTTGATATAGAAAACATACACATTTCTACTTTTCATGCCCTGGGTTATTCAATACTAAGCAACTATTACCGTCAAAAAAATCAAACCAACATCCATATTATCGACGAAGAGGATAAATTATTCATTCTTCAATACCTGTTCCCTGAGAAGAAAAAAACAGAACTAAAACATTGGAAACAAAAAATTACAGAAATTAAGCAAAAGGTTCTCCTTTCTGATGAAATTAAAGATGATACCATACGTAACATGTTTGAGAAATATTCGGTAGAGCTGCAAAAAAACCATCTTTTCGATTTGGACGATATGATTTATATGCCTCTGCTAATTTTTAATAAAGATGAAATACTACTGCAAGAATTACAGCAACGGTTCCAATGGATTATGGTTGATGAATACCAGGATATTAACGATGCCCAATATCAACTCATTAAAACATTATCAAACACTGATAACCATAATATTGCGGTTATTGGCGACCCCAATCAAGCCATATATGGTTTTCGCGGTTCAAACTCCAAATACATCAGCCGGTTTATTGAAGATTTTCCCAAAGCAAAAATTTACAAACTCAACTTGAGTTACCGGTGTACCAATAACATTTTAAAAGCTTCGGGTAATATTTTAAAAGAAGATAATTTTTTGCAGGGATTAGATGACGGTGTAAGGATAAAAATATCAACCCAACAAACCGATAAAAGTGAGGCTGAATATATTGCTCGTGAAATAGAAAATTTATCCGGCGGCTTGCGTTTTTTCTCTATGGATAGCAATGTATCGAGCGGAGATAAAAATGCCGAAATTGAAAGTTTATCAGATTTTGCCATATTATGCCGTACAAAAGCGCAAATGGGAGTCCTTGAAAAAGCATTGAACGACCATAGCATTCCATTCCAACAAATTAATGAAGATGAATTTCTACATCACAAAATCACCCGGATACTGATAAACCTGCTTAAATACAGCTGCGAACCGGAAAATTTATTTCTGCGGAATAAAATTACCAGTCAACTAAATATCAATCCAATATTACTGGATAAAATTCATAACCAACACAGAGATTTACAATTACAGGAATATCTGAATTTTTTATGGACAGAATTTATTATAAATAAAACCGATGAAGACTACAGGATTTTAGAAAAATTTAAACACCTGGCAACGAAATATAC
>CAZWPU010000234.1:0-2807 GCA_964635605.1 uncultured Bacteroidales bacterium
AAATCAGCCATAAATATTTATTAAAAAATGTAAATAAAATGTTTTCTTAGCATAATTGTTTACGAAATAATGAAACTATGATATTAGCACGTATTGACTGGGTTATTGTTTTTTCGTTTTTTACACTTTCATTAGTTATTGGTATCTATTCCTCTAAAAAAGCCGGAAAAAGTGCTTCAGAATTTTTTCTTTCGAATCGTAATATGCCCTGGTGGTTATTAGGTGTATCGATGGTAGCCACTACTTTTTCGTGCGATACCCCCAACCTGGTAACCGATATCGTGAGGCAAGATGGAGTTTATGGGAACTGGGCATGGTGGGCATTTTTACTTACCGGGTTACTTACCGTTTTTATTTATGCCAAATTATGGCGCCGGTCAGGAGTTATGACAGACCTTGAATTTTATGAAATTCGCTACAGTGGGAAAGTTGCTGCCTTTTTACGGGGTTTTAGGGCTATATACTTAGGTGCATTATTCAACATTTTTATCATCGCTACCGTTTCGTTGGCATTAATTAAGATAAGCGCTGTAATGCTCCAGTGGACCCCCGTAAAAACAATTCTTATTGCGTCAATAATTACCGTAATATATAGTGCACTAGGTGGACTACGAGGAATTTTATTAACCGATTTTTTTCAGTTTATCATGTCTATGGCAGGGGCTGTTGGTGCTGCTGTCATCGTACTAAAAATGCCTGAAGTAGGAGGAATGGATGGGCTGGTTAGTCACCCTGAAGTTATTCCTAAACTTAGATTTTTACCAAAATTTTCGGACACTGAAGCTTTAATAACTTTATTGGTTTTACCCCTGGCTGTTCAATGGTGGAGTGTTTGGTATCCCGGAGCCGAACCCGGTGGTGGTGGATATATTGCTCAACGAATGTTGTCGGCACGAAATGAAAAAGGTGCAGTTAAAGCTACTTTATTTTTCAATGTAGCTCATTATGCACTACGTCCATGGCCATGGATAATTGTTGCTTTAGGTTCTGTCATCATTTTTCCCGATCTGTTAAGCTTGCAACAAACCTTTCCTAATATCGACCCACAGTTTGTTAAGCACGACTTAGCTTACCCGGCTATGCTTTCTATGTTACCCAAAGGATTATTAGGATTGGTGGTCGCCTCACTCATAGCAGCTTACATGTCAACTGTTTCAACACAATTAAACTGGGGTGCTTCATATCTTGTAAATGACTTTTACAAACGATTTGTGAACCAACAAGCCTCGGAAAAACAGCTGGTTAGGGCTGGCAGATTATTCACTGTGCTTTTAATGATTTTAGCCGGGCTATTTACCCTTTTATTGAGTAATGCATTACAGGCTTTTCACATTATCCTTCAAATTGGCGCCGGAACAGGTTTAATTTTTATTTTAAGGTGGTTTTGGTGGAGAGTAAATGCAATAACAGAAATAACAGCTATGGTTGTTTCATTTGTTGTAGCCTTGTTTTTGCAATTTATTTATCCTCATTTTGGTTTTCAACCCATCTCCGGGCCGGTACAAATGTTAATCGGTGTTTTTATTACCTCGATTGCCTGGTTATCGGTTGCGCTTTTAACAAAACCTACCGATGATGAAACGTTATTTAAATTCTATAAACTGGTTAATCCCGGGGGGCCGGGATGGAGGAAGATTAGAAACAGGGCAAAACATAAAGGAATTGATTTAAGCGGCAACTCCGGAAAAAGTTGGGATGTTCCTATAGGAATATTATGTATGGTGTTGGGCGCTTTTGCCATTTACTCAGCACTTTTTGCTACAGGATACTGGATTTATGGAGAATTTCTCCAGGCCATAATTTTAACTTCTGTATCTATTTTAGCTATCTTTGCGCTGTTAAGAATCTGGAGTAAACTAAAAATACAATAATTTATGGATATAACATTACTAGTACTTGCAGCAGGTATGGGAAGCCGTTATGGAGGATTAAAACAACTCGACCAGGTAGGGCCTAACGGAGAAACCATTATTGATTATTCTGTATATGATGCTATTGAAGCCGGTTTTACTAAAGTTGTTTTTATTATCCGAAAAGATATAGAAAAAGAGATGAATGAATTGTTGTTTAAAAAATATAGACAAAAAATTAAGATAGAATATGTATTCCAGGAGTTAGAAAATGTACCGGAAGGAATAAAAATTCCGAAAGACAGAGAAAAGCCCTGGGGAACAGGGCATGCTGTGTTAATGGCTAAAGATATTATTCATGAACCTTTTGTAGTAATTAATGCTGATGATTTTTATGGAAAAGGAGCTTTTAAAGTGGTAGCCGATTATATTCGTAGCCAAAAAGATAATTTGATTGGAAAATATTGTATGGCTGGTTATTTATTAAAAAATACTTTGTCTGAATATGGTACGGTTTCGCGCGGTGTATGCAAAGTAAATGATAACAATGAACTGGTTGATATTACAGAAAGAACAAAAATAGGTTGGCAAAACAGTAAAATAGTAGCTAATATTGAAGAGGGTGAAATATCCTTTACGGGGGACGAATATGTATCCATGAATTTTTGGGGATTTACACCAGATGTTTTCCCTGACTTAGAGTCAGAATTTAAAAAATTTATTCAGCAAAATAATGACAATCCAAAAGCCGAATATTATATTCCAAGTATAGTAAGCCATCAAATGGAAACAAAAAATGCAACCGTTAAAGTATTACAAGCTAAGAGCCAATGGTTTGGCGTTACTTATAAAGAGGATAAACCGGTGGTTATTGAAAAGATAAAAGAATTAACCAAAGCAGGAGAATACCCGCAACAACTTTGGGATGCATAAAACTAAACATATATAATATCCCGG
>CAZWPU010000235.1:0-2776 GCA_964635605.1 uncultured Bacteroidales bacterium
CCTATTCCGCCTGCATTTGCTACAGCGGATGCTAATCCTGATAATGATATGGCCACACCCATACCTCCCTGTATTATGGGGAGTCTTGCTCTTAAATTTCCTATCTTTAATGGATTCATAATAATGTTCGTTAAGTATTTTTTACTAAGATTTCAGAACAAATTTACCGGGAAAATCTGCCAGCAAAAAATAAAAGGGATGATCCCACATAAAAAGGGTTGAATAAATCTGTTTAGGGACGAAAAATTAAAATACAGGGATGAATGAAGCGTCTGTAGAGTGAATATTAAACCAATTGTTTAAGCTTGTAGGCAAATTTTTTGGAAACAGGAACCGAAAAATCAATATTATCGAAATGTATTTTATATCCTTGCACATTCCCTTCAATTTTATCGATATAATGGGTGTTTACCATAAAAGAACGATGACATTTAAAAATAAAACTATAATCTTCTAATAATTCTTCAGCATTTTTTAAACTGGTACGAATCATTTGGGTTCTTAACTTTTCTCCCTCAATCCAAAAAACTTCAATATAATTGTTGGCTGCTCTTATTAATACCAATAAATTTACTTTAATCGATAAATTGTCTTTTGCATATTCAGACTGAAAGTGTACCAGCTTATTATCGATTGATTTGTTTTCTTCAAGCTTTTTGTTAATACGTTCGGCTAACTTTAGGTTAGAACGCAACATTCTGTTTCGGTTTACGATAATTAATCCAGTAATTGGAATTATGGCAATAACAATTAGGCCAAGTACCATTTTGAAATCAATAGTAAAAATACCCAGCACCTTATAATAAAGATAATAACCAACACTAATGGTTGTTAATATCCAAAGATTCCATAAAATCTCTTTTTTAATATTCCAAACTCGTTTAATAAAAATGCCGGGAAACAAACTGGGCAAAATCAATAAATTTAAACTTAACGAAAGAAAGGTAATAGCAGCCAGTCCAGATACCACATAAAATTTCTCTTTATCATCCATTAAACTTACATCCAGTGGCTGAAAAAGATATAAAAATCCCAGCACACCAATACTTATAAAAAATATTAATTTGCTGTTATATTTTAAATCATCGTTAAAAGGATAGGGTTTATTTAAAAATTTAAACATGTTGTGTTTTTTAAATTTTTGCTTTATGCATGGCTTCAAAATTAGACAATTTTAACTCCAGGGCAACAATTAGCCCATCATAATAATAATTCTTATTTAGAGGATGCTTATATAATTTGTAATTCCGTCAAAAACTAACTGCAAACCAATGGTTGCAACTATAAGGCCTGTTATCCGAATTAAAGCATTTAAAACATTAAGTCGGGCAAGAAATTTACCAATTTGTTTAGCATACAACATTAAAAGTAAGTTTACAAATAAGGCAAGAAATATAGCTACTATAGTTATCACCCTGCCATATTGAGCAGGAAAAGTTACAGCAGCCGTTATTGTTGCCGGGCCTGCAATCATTGGCATAGCAATGGGAACGGTTAAAATATCGTCAAGATTAATGTTTTTATCCATTTTTAAAAAAGCTCCTTTCTGTAACCCTTCAATACCATTATAGAACAATACAATTCCACAAGCTACTTTAAAGGCATAAAGCTGTATATGAAAAACATAATTAAAAATCAATTCACCCAGTAATAAGAAAAAAATTAAAATTATAAAGGCTGTAAACGATGATTTAATAGATAAATAACGTAGTTGCTTTTCATTAAATTGCTTTTCCAGTGAAGTAACTACAAGAATTTTGTGGATTGGATTTACTAAGGCAAAAAATGCAACAAGACTGCTTAAAAGCAACTTAAATTCCATAATACATTTATTACTAGTTTGTTAATTTATAATAGTATCAAAATAATTCCATAACGAATCATCAGGCGTTGGTGCAACAACTTCTATAGATTCCTTCTTTACAGGATGAATAAATTTAATTTTACGGGCGTGCAAACTAATTCCGCTATCAGAATTCGACCGTGGAAATCCATATTTCAAATCTCCTTTTATAGGACATCCTATTTTAGCTAACTGGCAACGAATTTGATGATGACGCCCGGTATGCAATTCAACTTCTAATAAATAATAATTATCAGCCTCTGCAATTAGTTTGTAAGTGAGGCTTGCCAATTTAGCATCTTTCCCCTCATTATCATAAGCAAAAGATTTATTTTTTTTTTGATTTTTAATTAGATAATGATTAAGTGTTTCTTCTAATTCTGGTGGTTTAGTTTTTACAACTGCCCAATATATTTTCTTTATTTCTTTATGTTTAAACATTTCGTTTAATCGACCCAACGCTTTACTGGTTTTAGCAAATAACAATGCTCCACTTACAGGCCGGTCTAACCGGTGAGTAACCCCCAAATAAACATTCCCCGGCTTATGATATTTTTTTTTGATATAAGATTTAACCTTCTCTGATAAAGGTTCATCACCGGTTTTGTCTCCCTGTACAATATCAGATACTCGTTTATTTATTGCAATAATATGATTGTCTTCGTAAAGAATCTCCATTCAAATTTTATCTGACAAATTAATATTGTTCCTTTTCATTAGGAAAGTCAAGCGTTTTCACATCGTTAATATAAGCTTTAACCGAACCTTTAATCTCCTCGAACAAATTATGGTAGCGACGTAAAAATCTAGGAGAAAACTCCTGGGTAATTCCTAACATATCATGCAAAACAAGAACCTGCCCATCAACATCCGGCCCAGCACCAATGCCAATAACAGGAATCGTTAATTCGCCGGCAACCCTTGCAGCCAGTT
>CAZWPU010000236.1:0-2774 GCA_964635605.1 uncultured Bacteroidales bacterium
AAGGCGGTAATTAAAGCTTTTGCGGTATCAATTTTGGCATCTGTTAATGTTTGATCTTCGGTTGCATCACCATAAATATATAACATCTCAGCTTTTTGCCTAATATCCTGAATAATTGACTCATTGTTGTCCACAACAACAATCGGAAATTCATGACGTTTTAACTCTTCAATGGCTTGCCGGCCATTACGCCCATAGCCAACAACAATCACATGGTTTTTTAGTTTTTCGATTTTTGTTTTCACTTTATTATCTTTTAAATAGTTTCTAAAAACTCCATCCACAATATAGCGGGTAAGGGTTGTTACGGCATAAGCAAATATTCCTATACTGAAAATAATCAAAAAAATGGTAAAAAGTTGACCCAGTTCCGACAGCGGTTTCACTTCGCGAAAACCTACTGTCGAAATGGTAATAATGGTCATAAAAAATGCTTCAATAAATGTAAACTCTTCAATAATGATATAACCTATTGTACCTATAGTTATGATCAAAAACAACAAAATAATGGCAAAATAAACAGATTTAAAATTTTCTTTTCTCAGGGATACCGTTCTCATTGAATGTTTTTAATAATATAATTTCCTATTTGACATTGCAAACACTTTTTAAAGGTACAATATTTATTTTTTAATTGAATCAATGCCTGGCTTTCAAATGCATTTTCAGGTTTCAATCCTAATCTTTTCCAATTTGAAATGATGGAGTTATTCTCAGGCTTTATTTGGGATAACAACCTCAAGGCCCTGTCGCAAAATTCTTCTTTACCCCTATGTTTACCATATACAAATAAAAACGGAACGGCCGTATTAATTAAAAGAATTTGTATGGCCGATTGACCTAATGGTTTCGTTTTTTTTACCGATTTTTTATTAAAATGATAATGAGTCTCCCAGTACTCAGAAGGCTTTGCTTGAAGCATCTGTCTGATTTTTCGCATATCCTGCTCATCCATAATTTTGGAGAACAGGCTTTTCGACTGAAAAATTAACGCAGCAAATTGTGCTAACCGAACGGTGGGAAAATTTCCGGGCCGGGAACGCAAAAATTTCCACAAATGTTTTGCGATGGGTTTTAATTGAAATTTACGGTTTAAAAATTGATATTCACTTTTAAGCTTTTGGTAATAATCATCCCCTGTTTCTTCGTTTAAAAATCCTGCCTGCCCAAATAACAAGGCCTCAATTTGCATTAAATCATTTTTATGTTTTGCTAAAACCTTTAAGGGAAGTGATCTTGCCAGCAACTCAAAAGGTTCGGCATTTAATTTAAATCCAAAATTACGTGCCAAGTGCCTGTAAAATGTTTCTTCCCAGTTATTTTGCGTTTGTTTTAATTCCTGCTTTATTCTCAATGCTTTATCCTCTAATCGCTCAATCATTAAAGCTTCTAACCATTTTTGGATCAAAAAATCCTCCACCGTGTGCAGGTCTTTTTCGCAGGCAATCCATGATTCGCTATCAATCAATTTTTCATAATTATTCAGCAAAATTTCATCAAATTGAATTTCCATAGTAGGCACAAGAGAGTTATTGGATAAATAAACATCTTTATCGTGTTGATGCACTACCTGTAAAATTACATTATCATAGGCCTTATCAGTATGATGTTGATGATGATACCAGTCAGATGATTTTAGATGAATTTCCACATTTCCTGCCCAGGTGGTTTCACCAATCTTAATTTTTGCATTAAAAAAGTCGGGGCCAGCATCCATATTATGTAATCCAGGATTGATTACTTCGACCTTTTCGTTAGTTTGGGTTCTAAGGTTCGAAGTATTAAACAATTTATATTTCCATAGATAATGTAAAAAATATTCTTTCATAATCGTATTATGAATCGTAAGTATATGGATAAAATTAATAAAAGTAACAGAAATTACAATAAAAATCAGATAATCCCTTTTTGTATTAGTAGCTCTTTCATCTCTTCCTGAATTTCTTTGGCTGTTTTACCAGCTGTTTTAGCAAAATCGTGAGCCTGGCCTGCATAGATAATTGATCGTGCTGAGTTTACGATTAATCCGCAATGATCATTCATTCCATATTCGGAAACCTCTTTAAGGCTACCTCCCTGTGCTCCTACACCGGGAATCAATAAAAAATGTTCGGGAATATATTCACGGATTTTCTTTAGTTGTTTAGCCTGCGTAGCGCCAACAACATACATCATATTATCTTTTGTTCCCCAGGGTTTTGATTTGTAAAGCACCTCTTCGAAAAGATACTTGCCATTTTGACTATTTTTAATAAATTGAAAATCCGAGGCACTGTCGTTCGATGTAAGTGCTAATAAAATTATCCAACGATTTTTAAATTGAAGAAAGGGAGTAACAGAATCCCTACCCATGTATGGGGCTACTGTAACGGCATCACAATTAAAATTTTCGAAGAAAGCCCGGGCATACATTTTAGACGTATTTCCGATATCGCCTCTTTTTGCATCGGCAATAATAAATATTTCAGGATGCAAAAGATTAATATAATTAATTGTTTTTTCAAGACTTTTCCACCCAGAAACACCGGCAGCCTCATAAAAGGCTATATTGGGTTTGTATGCAATAGCAAAGGGAGCAGTGGCATCAACAATTTGTTTATTAAACTCAAAGACAGGATCCTCATTATCGAGTAAAAACTGCGGTATTTTAGTGATATCAGTATCTAAACCAACACACAGAAAACTCTTTTTCTTTTTTATTTGCTCAACGATTTGAAGATAGTCCATAGTCTTTCTCTTTACTCCACACCGGCTTCTTTTAATCTCTCGGCATT
>CAZWPU010000237.1:0-2771 GCA_964635605.1 uncultured Bacteroidales bacterium
TACTGTCCGTTTTCATAATACTCATTTGCTTTTTGATAAACGCTTAATTGGCCAAAAGCTAATGAATGAGTGATAAAACTCAAGATAGTGATAAAAAATATTTTTCTGATATTCATATTTTTTCGAATTACAACATGATGTAAAATGTAAAAGTAAAACTTTTTACACAAAATAAAAAGATACGTTAAAAATAGCATTTTTTGTTTAATACAATTAATTACAAAGACATATTTTACCTTAGTATCTTTGATTAAATCATCCTCTTGATTTCATTTTTATATAAAAACAAGCAATTATCTTGTAAAAAGCAATTCTCTATATTTTGGAAACGGCCACAATTCATCATCAACAATTAATTCTAACTTATCCACATGATATCGGATTTTTTCTAAAAAAGGAACAACCTTCTTAGAATATTCAGTAGCTTTTTTCCGCACATTTTCAATTTTATTAGCTTTTTTTCGTGCTTCAATTAATTCGTCGGATAAGTCCTTAATTATTACAATCCGCTCGGATATTTCACTAATGGTATTTAATTGTGATTTTGCCATATGCTCAAAAATATTCTGCGGATAAAGCGTTTTAATCCCTTGAACATTTTCAAGTAAAATGTTTTGGTATTTTATTACCGTAGGGATAATGTGATTACGAACTAAATCGCCCAACACCCGGGCTTCAATCTGTACTTTCTTAACGTATATCTCAAGCCGGATATCATATCTGGCTTCCAGCTCACGGGCAGTTAAAACCTGAGTTTTAGCAAAAACATCTTTTGTTTGATCACTTATAAAGGCTTGTAAAGCCTTTGGCACATCAGAAATATTAGACAATCCACGCTTCTCGGCTTCTTTAATCCAGTCATGACTATAGCCGTTTCCCTCAAATCTTATTTCTTTAGATTCGCCAATATATCTTTTGAGAACTTGAAAAATCGCTTCATCTTTTTTTACCCCTTTGTCAATTATAGCATCCACCTCTTTTTTAAATTCAACTAACTGATTTGCTACTACAGCATTTAACGTAATCATTGGAGAAGCAACGTTAGCCGAAGATCCCACAGCACGAAATTCGAACCGGTTTCCGGTAAAAGCAAAGGGCGAAGTTCGGTTACGGTCGGTATTATCGAGTAAAATTTCCGGAATTTTACCAATATCTAATTTTAGCTCTGTTTTCTCATCAGGAGTCATTTTTTTATCCGGGACTCTTTTTTCCAACTGGTCGAGCATACTAGTTAATTGCGAACCAATAAAGACCGACATAATGGACGGAGGAGCTTCGTGTGCCCCTAAACGATGTTCATTACCAGCAATGGCAATGCTGGCTCGCAAAATATCAGCATAATCATGTACCGCTTTTATAGTATTGATTAAAAAGGTTAAAAATTGTAAATTATTTTTTGGCGTTCGTCCCGGAGACAATAAATTTTTCCTGTTATTAGATTGTAACGACCAATTGTTATGTTTTCCCGAACCATTTATTCCTTTATAAGGTTTTTCGTGAAACAAAACTCTAAAATCGTGCTTTCGGGCAACCTTATCCATCAAAGTCATTAACATTTGATTGTGATCTACCGCCAGATTAGCTTCTTCATATATCGGAGCGCATTCAAACTGGTTTGGTGCTACTTCGTTATGTCTTGTTTTTATGGGGATTCCTAATTTATAGGCTTCAACTTCGAATTCACACATAAAATTTTTAACTCTGTCGGAGATCGAGCCAAAATAGTGATCACTAAGTTGCTGGTCTTTGGCCGATGCATGACCAATCAATGTGCGTCCAGTAAGATAAAGATCGGGGCGGGCATTGAATAAAGCATTATCCACTAAAAAATACTCCTGCTCCCAGCCAAGCATCACATTCACTTTAGCAATTTCTTTATCGAAATATTGGCAGACATCAACGGCTGCCTTATCGATATAGTTTAATGATTTTATCAACGGTGTTTTATAATCTAAAGCTTCGCCGGTGTAAGAAACAAAGATAGTTGGAATACACAATGTATTATCAAATACAAAAGCTGGCGAAGATGGGTCCCAGGCAGTATATCCTCGTGCTTCAAATGTATTTCGTAGTCCGCCGCTTGGAAAGCTGGAAGCATCGGGTTCTTGCTGAACAAGCAATTCGCCCTGAAAATTTTCTACTACCCCACCATTATCTGCAGGTTCAAAAAAAGCGTCATGTTTTTCAGCGGTTGTGCCGTTCAACGGATGAAACCAGTGAGTATAATGGGTAGCTCCTCGGTCAATTGCCCAGGCTTTCATGCCGGTAGCCACCTGATTGGCAATTTTACGATCGATACGAATACCCTTTTCAATTGCTTCCAATACTTTTTTATAGGCTTCGCCAGATAAATACTCCTGCATTTTCCGGCTGTCAAAAACATTTATCCCAAAATATTCGGAAGTTTTTACTGAGGGAAGTTTTACCTCTAGTGACTTACGGTTTAATACTTCGCCAATGGCTTTAAAACGAATAGAGCTCATAAAACATTATTTTAGGGTTAAAAAATAATAATCAGATACAAAAATAGCATTTTTTATGATGCCACCCTATTAAATAACAGGGTATTATTTATATTTTATATATTTTCTAGAAATACACCCTTAAATTAAGCACCCTTATTTGTTTAAAAAGCTATTTTTTCACAAAGTAGTAAATAAAAAAATCCGGCTTTTAAAAAAAAGCCGGATCGTTAAAAAATATATATTTTTATTCTTATTTCATCATTTCGACAAAATATTTATAAAAATAAGGAATTGTATTCATTCCAT
>CAZWPU010000238.1:0-2755 GCA_964635605.1 uncultured Bacteroidales bacterium
ATTAAAGAAGTGCAGGATATGTTAGAACTTGGCTTTATTGAAGAGGTAAAAGGGATTGATAAAGCTGCGGCTGAAATTCATAAGAATAACCCAGAACAAGCTGTGAATTTTATAACCCGATATTCTGTTGATAGGGCAAACTATACCGTTGAAACATGGAAAGAGCTTTATAAACATCTATTTACTAAATTCCTGGATGGAAATAAAAAAGAAGCCCGCCCGATACCTGATGGATATAAATATGTAACTCCCAAAATTGAATATCCGGGATATTCCGAAGAATGGTATCGCTTAATTATTGAAAAAACAGGTGATAAATTTAAATATCAGGGAGATCATTAAAGGATCGACATACAATTTAAAAACCGCCAAATATTGGCGGTTTTTTTTAAATGAATCATTTGAGAATTATTGCTTAATTCATAAAAGAAAAAACTATTCGCAATTAAATTTTATAATGATAAAATTCTAATTATAAGAAATATAACAACTTACAAAATTCACCATCACAAAGTTTTTGTAATTCATAATTTTTTTTGATATTTGCAGCCACAAAAAGGCAATAAACAATTATTTTTTAATCTTAAAAATTATTAGTTGTCAAAAAATATTTGTAATATTGCGCTCTGTTAAAAACGAATACAAAATTTTAAAATAGGATATCAGGATGGATTTAATGAAAGTTGCTGAAAAAGAATTCGCTGTAAAAAAGGATTTTTCTGAATTTAAAGCAGGCGATACCATTACCGTACATTACAAAATTAAAGAAGGTAATAAAGAACGAGTACAGAACTATAGAGGAGTTGTGCTGCAAAGAAGAGGTTCAGGACAAAATGAATCTTTTACCGTAAGAAAAATATCTAGCGGAGTAGGTGTAGAAAGAATCTTCCCTTTAAACTCACCATTTATTGAAGCGATAGATATTAATAAAAAAGGACGTGTGCGTAGAGCAAGAATTTTTTATTTACGTAATTTAACCGGTAAAAAAGCCAGAATTAAAGAAAAAAGATTCTAAGAAATTTATCATACTAAAAAAGCCTTCCCTTTTGGAAGGCTTTTTTTATACTTTTTTATTAGTAATAGTTTTCTCCTTCTACCTTTGTTCATTTCGTATTTTATCAGCTTCTTCACGTGCTTTAGCAACCAACTTATCGGCTCTACTGTCAGCTTCTTTAATAAGCTTGTCAGCTTCTTGTTGGGCCTTTTTTTCCAATTCGTCAGCTGCCTTTTGTGCAGCAAATTTTGCTAAAGGTCCTTCTTTTGCTGCTTTCTTAACTAAAGCATCCGCTTCTTTTTTACCATCGCCTAACAATTTATCGGCTGTATTACGAGCTTCTTGTTTTATTTTGGCTGCTTGCTCTTCTGCTTCGTCTATAATTTTTTGAGCGCGCTCTTCTGCTTCTTTTCTGGCTTGATCTTCCAGCTCTTCTTTTTGTTTTTTAATTTCTTCCCGAGCTTTTTCTTTCAATTCTTCTTTAACATTTTCAGTACCTTCTTTCAGATCAAGGGTAATTCTTGGATCAGTAGTAGTACCCACAATTTTTGCTTTCACATCTATATTCTCACCTGCATCAATGTCAATACCCTTATCTCCAGCTTTAGCCAATAGACCATCCACAGCATCATTTACAGCAGATCCCATATATTTTCTGGGCACGGTTAAAGCTAAGTTATAATCTAAGGTTTGATCGATACCATGAGATCCTCCAACAACCATCTTAATATCTTCAACTTTTGTTTCAAAAGGTTCTACCATAATTCTACCGCTTGCAATATTGAAACTTATATTAATATCTTTAAATTCATTGTTAAACTTATCTCCTAAATTAAGCAGTCCGGCTAATTTATCAAAAGTCTTTGAATCCACTACTTGAATATTATCCGATTGCAACCGTCCATATCCATTTACCGTGGATAGTACAGGATTCATGGTTGAGTCAATCAAGCTGGTATAATCAAATTTAATAGACACCTTTCCTTTACAGTTTTTAAGGATTGGTGCCAAGGACTCAATCATACTAAAAGAATTGATTACTTTCTCTATTTCTACCCGTTGAATATTTAATGCTAAAGTGGCTGAAGGTTTTTCTATGTCTTGCGTGTTGTATTCTCCATCGACACTAAACTTACCATCCAATAAATCCATATTAAGATTATCCATCATTAGCTTTTTATCTTTAACTAAAAAGGTGCCGGTTAAATGGGTAATATCCATCTTATCATACAATATATGATCAAGGTTAGAAGCTAACTTAAAATCGATATTCCCTGGAATCTCAACAACTGCAGAACCAACTTGAACAGAGTCAGAGACTATCGTTTCTCCTTCAAACGATCCAACTTCTTCAGAATTTGAAGATTGTTCTGTTTCTAAAGTATCGGTTGGCATAAACTCATTAACATTAATAAATGTAGAGTTAAATTTAAAATCGCCTCTTAGCGTACCATCACTTAAGGCATAAGGAATATAATTTTCAATTTTGCCCGTTAATTGAAAATCACTTTCTCCCACTTCTGCATTAAAAGATTGTAACTCAAGGTATCGTGGTGTAAAATTAAAGGTTGTTTCAATTATTTTAACAGCAGCAGGTAAATCATTCCCTTCTAAAAGAAAATCCTTAATTTGTAATTTGCCTGTGGCTTTAAAGTCTTCATATTGTTCTTTTTCAATGGTTGATAAATTACCCGCAATATCCACATCAGCAATTATTTCTCCGTCAAGGTTCATCTCTTCTAATGGTAAAGCATCGGCTAA
>CAZWPU010000239.1:0-2748 GCA_964635605.1 uncultured Bacteroidales bacterium
TTTATCAATCCTTACTCTTTGTTTTGTTGATGGGTATTGGATTAATTGGTGGCAGAGGTGGTTTTCAGCTAAAACCACTACGGGTAATCCATGCTGCAAAATACACCACAGCTAAAAAAATTCCTTTAGTATTAAACACCCCTTTTACGATTATGAAATCGTTAGGGTCAGAAGAATTTACCGTAAAACGGCATTTTAGCCAGCAAACACTTGATTCAATTTATCGCCCTATTCATCAATATAGTTCCGTTACAAACAAGCCAAAACAAAATATTGTCCTTATTATTCTAGAAAGTTTTTCTAAAGAATATATCGGATTTTACAATAATGATAAAGGTTATACTCCCTTTTTAGATTCGTTATGTACAAAAAGCTTAGTATTTACAAACGGATTTGCAAATGGTAAACGCTCGATCGAAGCTATGCCATCGATAATAGCAGGGTTACCCGCTTTAACGGATAATCCATACATTACATCTCAATTTTCGTCGAATAAAATTAATACCATACCTTCATTATTAAATGATTTAGGTTACAAAACAGCCTTTTTTCACGGAGGGAAAAACGGAACCATGGGATTTGACCAATTTGCAAATATTGCAGGATTTGATAACTATTATGGAATGAACGAATATCCTGACAAATCCCATTTTGATGGAAATTGGGGCATATACGATGAAGAATATTTTTTGTATTTTAAACAGCAGTTAGATCAATTTAAATATCCTTTTTTTGCAACCATTTATACTTTAACGTCACATCATCCTTATCAAATTCCCTCCAGATATAAAAGCAAATTTCCCAAAGGAAATTTAAATATTCACGAAAGTATTGGATATACGGACTTTGCATTACAACAATTTTTTAAATCGGCACAAAATTCACCCTGGTACCATAATACTTTATTTGTTTTGGTGGCTGATCATACAGCACAAGCAGAAAGTGAATATTATAAAAACAAGATGGGTAATTATGCTATACCTATAATATTATACCATCCTGACGATACATTATTTAATGGGCAAAAAAAACTTATTGCCCAACAAGCAGATATTTTTCCAACAATTATAGATTATTGCGGTTACAACAAACCCTTCATTTCATTCGGGAAAAGTTTGCTTTCTGATTCATCCGAAAATTTTACCGTAAATTATATGAATGGTATCTTTCAATTGATCCAAGATAATTATTTACTTCAATTCGATGGGAAAAATTCTATTGCATTTTATAACTTTAAACAGGATAGTTTGCTTAAACATAATCTTATTCATTCATCAAAGATCTATCCTGACTATGAAAAGAAAATTAAAGCCATTATTCAATCGTACCAGGAAAAATTAACACAAAATCAGTTAACAATTCAAAAATAGTTTTTTAAATTAGAATAATATTTAAGATTCTGTGATTGGAACTAACGCACTTTATTCGGATTAGCGATTTTTGCGATAAAAAAATCATAAATCAACTTTATCATACATTTATTGAAAATATTTCTGAATTAAATTAAATTTAAGCAACTCATAACATTTAGGAATCATGAAAGTTAAAACAGCTCAAGGAACAAAAATACATATTATTTTAGCAGGGATGACTAATTGCTACCTTATCCAAAAAGATGGAATAAACATCCTGGTTGATAGCGGTGTTAGCAAAAGTTACAAAAAATTAAAACAACAACTAAAAGTTATTTTAGATCATCGGTTATCCATTGATTACCATTTTTTAACTCACACTCATTATGATCATGCAGGGAACTCGAACAAAATCAAAAAAGATTTTAATGCTAAAATCATGGTGCATGAAAATGAAGCTGAATGGATAAAAAAAGGATTTACACGTTTACCCAAAGGTACTTCATGGTTGTTTAAGCTTATTTCTAATTCTGGGAATAAATATGCAAGTTCAATTGGGGCATACGAACCCGTTACACCGGATATAGTAGTAACCGATCAGCTTGCATTTATTGATGATATAAAGATCATACATACCCCCGGGCACACCATTGGATCTGTAAGTTTGCTCGTTGATGATGAAATTGCTTTGGTTGGGGATACTTTATTTGGGATTTTTAAAAAGAATATCTTCCCTCCTTTTGCCGATAATATTGACGAACTATATAAAAGTTGGGAATTACTTTTGAGTACAAAATGCAAACTATTTTTACCAGGCCATGGAAAGCCAATTAAACGGGATCAACTTGCGCATTGTTTTCTAAAAAGGAACCGGTAAAAAACAAAACAAAGGCACATCAGTCTCTCCTCATGTGCCTTTCATTAATGAGTTAATCACCAGCGATTAATGATGACCCTCGTATTTAAATGACACTTTAACTTTAGCCCTATAGGCTTCAACTTTGCCATCGTTAATCTGCATATCCAATTGGGATATTTCGGCAATACGAAGATCACGAAGACTTTCAGCCGCTTTTTTTACGGCATTGGCAGCAGCTTTTTCCCACGACTCAGTACTAGTACCAACGAGTTCAATAATTTTATAAACATGATCAGACATGATAGACCTCCTCTTTTATTAGTAAAAAAATTCGAAAAGAATAAGATAAAGTTAAGAAATATGAAAAGCATTGTCAATGAATAAATTATTATTATTCATAATTAATAATACGAATACATTATACCGAATTACAAATTCGACAATGAAAGAAAACGGAAATACAATTTCCGCTTAGCGGAGTGCAATTTTGGAAAAAGCAATAAAAAAGGGCATGAAGCAAAACCAACTTATTACGCC
>CAZWPU010000240.1:0-2746 GCA_964635605.1 uncultured Bacteroidales bacterium
TTGGATGGAAACGTTTAATAATTTCATCTTCGGATATAATTTCCGCACAAAAAAAAATTGATTTTATTTGCATACCAGATTTTAGTGCCAGCGTTATTTCTCGCATTCCCTCAATAACAATAAGATTCTGTTTTTTTCGCTCCGCCGATTTCTGCTGCAGTTTCAGTATATTTTTAATCTTTGGATTTTGTGTGCTGGTAATTTGTTCGGCCATAATTTTACATTAAATGGTTTTTTATTTTGCTAAAATATAGAATAAAAAGGTTAATTCCATAACACTGTTGTTTGATAAAAATATTGAATACATTCTGTAGCCTTTATTTCATTTACTATTTACCAACTTCCTATTGCTGTGGCTTTGCCCCAGGCCGCCCCACATACTTTCTTGTCTTGAAACAAGAAAGTATGCAAAGAAATTCAAGGCTACGCCCGCCTCACTCGAAAAACTACGCGATGTGAGCTAAAAAATCTAAACTTGCACTTCCCTCCGGTCAGTGCTTCGAACAGCAGATTTTTTTTAACGCTCACTGTGCTTGTTTTTCGGCTCGCCGGACAATGCCAATCCGAAAACGAATCGTCAAAACAAAAAAATAATCAGGTTAGCTCCGGGTTTCAACTCAGGGGTAAAAGGCTCCGCCACCAAACCTTCGGCAAGCACAACCGACCATTCCTTGCAGATAACAAACATGCTGCTGAATATTGAAATCATAATACAACCCCGGAATTGAAACCTTGATTTTATTTATTTTTTATCGGACAGTAATGATTCCATAAGAAAATTCATACGTTGGATACAATGAAATCAGCAAATAATTAATATCTTTAGATTTCCAATAAAATTTCTAATGATTGAATACAAAAATGTTACGCTGCGTAACTGGCAGCAAAAAGATATCCGTTGGCTTGTAAAAAATGCCAATAATAAAAAAATATGGGATAACCTTAGGGATGAATTTCCTTATCCATATACCGAAATGGCTGCAAAGCAATGGATAGAAATTGTAAACAGGGATAACCCATTACGAAATTTTGCCATTGTTTACAAAGCAGAAGCTGTAGGAGGTATTGGAATTAATATTTTAACAGATGTTTTCAGGAAAAATGCAGAAATAGGATACTGGATAGGTGAAAAATACTGGAACAAAGGCATTGCAAGTAAAGCATTAAAAGCCATGGTTGATTATACTTTCGAAAAATTTGATGTAGTCAGAATTTTTGCCCATGTTTTTGAAAATAATGAGTCATCCATAAGGATCCTGGAAAAATGTGGATTTTTAAAGGAAGCTAAATTAAAGAAATCGATCATTAAAAATAATCAAATACTGGATTGCTATATTTATGCTTTATTAAAACCTTAAACTTTAATTATTTATCATGGCCAAAAAACTGTTTTTAATTATTTCAATATTTTTTGGATCTCTTCATTTATGGTCGCAAGAGAAAACTTTAGTACTTGTGCATCCTACCGAATATAATTTGGAACTTTTAACATATCTCGTTAATCAAAAAATTATTGAAGTTGATGATTTAAAAATTCTTGGTATTTACCAAGAAAAAGAAACTTACGATTATTCCCGTTCAAAAATATACATCGAAAAAAATGCGGAGTTGCCTATTAAATTAATTGAGGTACACGATGATATTAATGCGAACAATCTGTATCAGAAAAATAACTGCACCGGGATTTATTCGGAGATTTTTAACCGAAGCGATGGTATTCTTTTTATGGGAGGGCCTGATTTACCTCCTGAGACTTACAATGAACCCATGAACTTGTTGACCCGAATGACCGACCCTTACCGGCATTATTTCGAAGCATCATTTTTATATCACTTAATTGGTGGAGCTCAAAACCCTAAATTTGTGCCATTGCTTAAAAATAATCCCGACTATGTTGTTTATGCTATTTGTCTGGGTATGCAAACCATGAATGTTGCTGCAGGTGGTTCTTTAATTCAGGATATTCCCTCGGAGGTTTACAAATTGCATTATGTAGAAGATGTTTTAATGCAGGCAAACAATCAACAACACCGAAATTATAATAATCATTTATGGGTGGATACCACATTGTTCTCTGGTAATTTTCATTCAATTAATATATTGGATAATAAACCTTTGGTAGGTGATTATCATCAAAATTTGCAACCACTTGTTTACAGCAACCATCATCAGGCGATAGAGAAATTAGGGAAAGGTTTGGACGTAATTGCCACCTCCGTTGATGGTAAAATTATTGAAGCCATAACCCATCAGCAATATCCAAATGTGTTGGGCATTCAGTTTCATCCTGAAGGTATTTATTTATACAATTCAAAGATTCAATATCGTAAAAATTCTGAGGACGAGTTGAAATCTGGAAAACAGATTTTAGAAGAAAGGGATAGTTATTTATTTCATTTAAAATTCTGGGAAACTTTTTCTGAAAAATTAAGGTAAACGAAAGAAACTTTGAAAGAGATTAATAAAAATATATTTTGTTTTATTTTATTGAAATAGCTCAATATTTTTTAACTGGAAAGAATGTTTTTTGTAAAAGCCTGATTACTTTGGCATTAATTTTGTTTTTAAAAACGTATCATTATTTTATTCATTAAAACCCTTATAGTTATGAAGATTTATTTTTTACCATTTACCCTGATTACTCTTTTTGCTTTTCTATTCGTTAGTTGTGAAAAAGAGGAAGCTCCTGATGCTGCTTTTAGTGCATCTGAAGGCTCATCAACAAATACTGCGATAACTATTAATT
>CAZWPU010000241.1:0-2727 GCA_964635605.1 uncultured Bacteroidales bacterium
TCATTAAATGGAGCTAAAGCATTAAAGATAGATCATCATTACGGAAGCCTGGAAAAGGGGAAAACACCAGGAGTAAATCTTATTTCTAATTTTGATTTTGATGAAATGCAAATAACAGAAAATAGTACTGTTAAAAGAATTGTTTAATGGACACCCTTTTCTTTTAAATAAGCAACAGCCTCTTTATCAAACTTTAGGATATGATCATCAAACCATTGTTCGAGGTAGTGATAAATTTCTAAACATAAATTGGGTTTATTATTTTCCAGATCCTTTTGAAATTTGATAATCCGGGTAATAAATTCATTATGGTCTGATTTATGTTTATCGAAATTAGGATATTGGCAATCTTTAAAATAAATTTCTTCTTGAATAAAGTAATGATCAATCATATAGGCAAGTTGATAAAAAATATCCGAGACACTTTCTTTACAACCGTCTTGATTTATAATTGTTTTTAGCTGGTTTATAATATCCAGGAATTTTTTGTGTTGCTCATCAATAATGCTGATATCAACATTATATTCCTCTTTCCATTGATAGGGTTCCGGATTTACCTTGTTTTTCATTTTTTTTATTTCAGAATGTTTTTGAAATCCAATAATATAATATACAAATTTACCAGCCTTCTGATTAAATAAAATGATAATTGTCATTATATCAGTAAAGTATAGATGCTTAGGCGCTTTAATTTTTTATCTGGACAATTTAATTTTTACCTTTGATGAGAATAATTGGTATCTGATGTCGAAAAAAGTTTTAGTAGCCCCTTTAAATTGGGGATTGGGACATGCCACAAGGGTTATTCCTATTATTGATTGTTTATATAAAAATAATTTTTCAGTAATAATTGCTGCTGATGGAAAAGCTTTGCGGTTTTTACAAAAAGAATTTCCACATTTACCGAGTTTTCGTTTACCGGATGTGAATATTCGCTATTCTAAAAAACATGTGTTTGTAACAATATTTTTACAAATCCCTAAAATTTTTTTCCATAGTTTGATCGAGCATTTTAAACTCAAATCAATACTAAAAAAAGATCCTGTTGATTTAATTATTTCTGATAATAGATTTGGTGTTTGGCATAAAAAAGCACACAATATTCTTATTTCGCATCAGTTAAAATTAAAATTGCCCCAAAGCATTGCCTTTTTATCCTTTGTTTATCCGATCATTTTTAAACGATTTTTAAAACCATTTGATGAATGCTGGGTACCTGATTTTGCAGGAAAGGAAAATTTTTCCGGAGAATTGTCACATCATCTTTCACATTTATCGTCAATTAAATATATTGGTGTTTTATCTCGATTTAATCGATATTTAACATCACAAAATATTGATAAAAGATATGATTTATTATTTATTCTTTCAGGGCCGGAGCCACAGCGCACTATTTTTGAGAAATTAATTGCAAATCAAATGAAGGGCAATAAATATCGCGTAGCGATTGTGCGAGGTATCGAGCAAAAAGAAAAACTAGAATGTGCTGGGCCGGTTTTTGGTATTGTAAATACTGAGCCATTATATAATCTTATCAAACAATCAAAATGGGTGATTTGCAGGGCAGGGTACTCATCAATAATGGATCTGTATGTTACCCAGGCACAAGCAATTTTAATTCCCACTCCGGGACAAACCGAACAGGAATATTTGGCCGATTATTTAAAACAAAAAAAATATTTTTATTCAGTATCCCAACAAAGTTTTAATCTGGATAAATCCTTAGAGCAAGCAAGAAATTTTGCTCCACCTGTATACAACGCTAAAAGAAACAGGTTAGAGGAGGTGGTTAATAGCTTAAAATTAAAATTGCAGGAATGATTAATCCGGTTAGCCAACCGGTGTAAATTTCAAAAGAATTATGACTTTTTAAATTCATCCTGGAATATCCAAGGACTCCGGAAACAAATATTGCTGCGAGAATAAAATATTCAAGATTTATTTGAAGTTTGAATGAAATGGCTATAAGTGTCCCGGTTAATCCACCGATGCCCATCATGTGTGCACTAATTTTCCACTTTATGGTTAATAAAAATAGTAAAAAAACAGTACATGCACTGGCAAGAATAAATAGATTTATCGTTGTTGGAGACCCTAAACGAACTAATAAAAAATAAGCAAAAAAATACAATACTGATGTTATAAAGAAAGGAATTAGCCGTTCTTTTTTTGTTTCAAGGAAAACGGTTTTAATAATTTTCTGAAAGTAATAAAAAGGAATAAATGTTAAAGGTAAAATAGTCGTGCTAATAAAAACAATAAAAAAAATAATTTTTTTAGCTTCAAAAGGCAGGTAATTAAGAACTGTTTTAGCATTAAAAAGGATAAGAATGCCAATAGCAGGCATTAATAAAGGGTGAAAAAGAAAAGAAAATGCTTTGGCTAAGAATTTGTTCATGTGTTAGAGCTCCTTTCTTAATCGGGCAACAGGAATATTTAGTTGTTCGCGGTATTTAGCAACAGTACGCCGGGCAATCCTGTATCCCTTTTCTTTTAAGATATTGGTTAATTTATCATCGGTTAATGGCTTTTTTTTGTCCTCATTTTCAACGCAATTTTTTAAAATTGACTTTATTTCGCGTGAGGAAACTTCTTCACCCGAATCTGTTTGTAACCCTTCGGAGAAAAAATATTTAAGCGGGAAAATGCCAAAATGTGTTTGCACATATTTGCTGTTGGCAACACGGGAAATAGTAGAAATATCTAATCCAGTGCGTTCGGCAATAT
>CAZWPU010000242.1:0-2721 GCA_964635605.1 uncultured Bacteroidales bacterium
TTTTCTTTCTATTTATCGGAGCTAAAATATTGGAGATGATTGTAAATGAAAAAAAATATCAACATACTACTCTTAAGTGTAAAACATAAACTGTTTATATACAAAATCATGTAATATTTGAAACCAAACCATTGAATAAATGCCCATCTATCTCAATAAAACAAGGTAACCCATAAAAAATAAACAGCACTTCAACTTATTCATGTCAAATCATTGGTTATTGTTTTATTGTTTTTTATAGATAGTAATTGGCTTTTTATAGATTTATTTTTTAATAGTTTAATTTGTTAATTATTTTTATATTTAAAATCATATTTATTAAAGGCAATTCTATCTATGCTGGAAAGACTAATCTTTAGTGAAAAAATTAACCATAAAATAATAAGGCATTTTATTTATTGGTTATATATATATGCATATCTTTTTTTGTCAAATGGTTTTATTCCAGAAATGTTTTATACTTTTTTAATAGAGAACCTGATTCATCTGTTTATTTCTGTAATCTTTATCTATTGTATTATTTATTTCCTTTTCTCCCGATATTTTCTTAAAAAAAAATACATAAAGTTTATTGTTAGTTACATCTTAATAATGCTCATACATGACGATTTAATACGATTATTCTATTATACGAATGTCGAACCCATTTTTTTTACCAGCTCTTTTCCTTCCAACATACTTTCAGTTAGTAGATCATGTATCATTCTATTTTTTATAGCTATTTCAAAATTCGTAATGATTTCTGCACCCGCTTTAATAATTAAAATTCTTAAATACTGGAATAAAACAAATTCCCAAAATAAAGAGCTGGAAAAAATAAATTTAGAAACCCGGATGGAATTACTCAGAAATCAAATTCATCCACATTTTTTATTTAATTCCTTAAATAATCTTTATTCCCTTGCACTTGATCATTCGGGAAAAGTTCCTGAAATAATTATTAGAATATCTGATATTTTAAGGTATATGCTTAAAGAGCATAATAAAAAAATTGTCACACTAGAAGAAGAACTTGATATTATTTATACTTATACTGAACTAGAGAAATTACGGTATGGGGAGGAGTTTAATATAGAAATAAACAATGAAGTAAAAGATATTTATCATTCCATAATTCAAGGGCCTCCCTTAGTACTTTTTACATTTGTTGAAAATGCATTTAAACATGGACCCGGTAAATCAACTCATCAATCATGGATAAAAATAGATATTAAATATCAATCAGGAATTTTTACTTTTATGATTGAAAACAGCAAAGAACAAGATGATATCCAGAATAAAAACAAAAACAACGGACTTGGATTAAAAAATGTAAAAGCGACACAGGAACTTTTTTTTCCTGACAGACATAATTTGGAAATTATTGATAAACCAGATGTTTATAAAGTAATACTAAAAATAAATTATAAGAGTGATGGATACCAAATGTTTAATCGTTGATGATGAGCCGTTAGCCATTAAGTTAATTAGAAATCATTTAAGTAAATTAGATAATTTTACAATAACGGATGAAGCCAGAAATGCCGTAGAGGCGATGAAAATTCTTGAAAAATATCAAGTAGATCTTATCTTTCTGGATATTAATATGCCTAAGATTACAGGAATTGAATTACTTAAATCATTACAAAATCCTCCTAAAGTAATTATTATTTCAGCGCATAAGGAGTATGCTATCGATGGCTTTGAGCTGGATGTTGTTGACTATTTGCTCAAGCCCATATCATTTGACCGTTTTTTAAAAGCTGTAAATAAGTATAAATCGGCGATACAGAGAGTAAATTCAGGAGAGAGATATATCCATAACACAAATAACGACAACATTATAAGCATTAGAGATAATAAAAAAACACACAATATTAAGCTTGAAAATATTTTGTATATTGAGAGTTTAAGAGAATATATTAAAATACATACAATACATAACACTATTATGGTTAAATGTGCTTTAAGCAAGATTGAAGATTACTTACCTTTAGATTATTTTATTAGAATACACAAATCGTATATTGTTAGCATAAATAAAGTGGAACTTTTTACAGCTACTTTTGTACAGATTAATAAAAAAAATATCCCTATAGGCAGGAGTTTTAAAAGCAATGTGATAACCACTTTGAGTAATCTGGGCGATGTAATCTAGGAAGTAGTTACATTTACCAATAGCTAATTGCATTCACCAAAAATTGATAAGAATGAGCCTGAGTGGAGAAAATAGCAAGATACTTCTCTGAAAATAACAGAATCATCAAGAAAAATATTAAGTTTAGTATTAAAGACTTTTCTCATATTACTTGACAAAACCCAATAAAATAAGTATATTCTGAATAAAACATATTATGCGATATGCTATTGGAGATATACACGGATGTATAAAAACCCTGGAAAAAATTTTCTGTACAATTTCAAATCAAGATAAAAATCCGGAGTTATATTCTGTTGGTGATTTAATTGACCGCGGACCAAACTCAAAAGCAGTGTTAGATTTCTTTATGGATTTAAAAAATAATTACTCCGTTCAAATTGTACGTGGAAACCATGAAGAAATGATGCTAAACACTCTTTTTCAAAATTCAGAAAACTGGTTTTTTAACGGAGCTGAAAAAACTTTACGCAGCTTCCAAAACTTTTTTAAAATAGATGGAATGGATTTGCAAAATATAATCTCACAGAAATATATCGATTTTATTGCTTCATTTCCTTACTATATCGAACTTGATGACTATT
>CAZWPU010000243.1:0-2719 GCA_964635605.1 uncultured Bacteroidales bacterium
TCTTTTATTTGGTCGAGGTTTGCTGTATCAATAAAAAATTTCATAATGTATGTTTAATTTAAATGAATAACCTGATTTTTATGTTGCGAAATTAATTTATTTTTCTGAGTATTAAAATTTTCGTTTTATCAAATAATAAACGACTTATTTTGTCTTCCCTCTTTACTGCCAAGGGCAGCATTATGAAATGTTATAATGATTCTTCTATGTTTTTCAACTTATTAATTAAACGAAATACCGTCGTGACAGATTCTTGGTCAGCTGGCGGTACATCCTTTTTAGAATTATATAGTCTTTTAGCTCTCTCATAAGCTATTTGTTCTCTTTTTTTATTCTTCCCATCAGGGATTGCTTGTAATATTTCGTAAAATTCTTGGGAAACACTTTTTGTATTTTTACCATCATAAGAAACACTAAAATCTTTTAAATATGTATTAATTGTTTGGTTATATTCTAAACGATCCATAGCTCCTCCTTGATGATTTTCAAAATGAAGTATGAGCCAATATTCAAATGCTTGAATTGAATATGCAACATTAAAAGTACATTCTAAACCTTCATCATTGTATAGCTTGAAGTAAGGTGTATTTTTAAATAATGTACCTTCAGCTTTATAAACGGAATTGTTAAAATCTCCTTTTTCACAATTGTCTTTATCATAAATACACCATACATGATTGTAAAAATTTCCTTTTTGAGCTTCTTTCAATACTAATAACAAAGCTTTATCAACAATAGATAAACCTTGTCTTCCTGTTCCAATAGTTTTTATTGAAGCATTTGATAGTTTAAATAAATTAAAATAATCAACTTCAGTATTTTTACCCTCACAAATTAATAAATACTTTTCGGTCTTTTTTTTAGGCTCCGAACGGTTTACATTTGGTTCGGTTCTTCTTTTTTTTCGTTTTGTTTCTCTTAATTGTTCTAAATGTCGCTTTCTTTTTTCTATCTGAATAGCTTTTTTATCTTTCATTTTCATAGCGACAGAATGTTAATTAATAATTTTTGAAAAGTCACCTAAGAAAGGAATTGCTCCATATTTACCTTCAATATAATTCTTTTCGAAATCTTCTTCTTTTCGAATCTTCTTACCATCTTCTGTGATAAAGTCTGCCAGAGAATATAAGTAAACTGCTCCATATAGGTTTTTCTCCGTGAACCAAATTTGGTCACGTCTAAAGTTGCTATGTTTAAGTAAGTTAGTATCATGAGTATTAAATACTAATTGTGCATTATTTTTATTTGCTTCTTTATTATTAAACAACGCAATAATTTTTAAAACTAACAATGGATGCAGTTTTGCGTCTAATTCATCAATAAATAGAACTTTCCCATTTTCAAGAGTATCAATGATAGGTCCAGAAAGTGCAAAATATTTATTTGTTCCTGAAGACTCATCTCCTTCCATAGAGAATTGAGCTAAACTTTTCTGTCTCTGATTCTGCTCATCGAAAATAAGATGATGAGTCATTAAATTATAGATTTCTAAATTCTCAAATTTAAATTCTTTTTCCTTTAAGGAAAGTTTTAGTTTTTTAATAACATCTGGACCAATTTCTGATTCATCCACAGGTTCTTGAGTGATATCCTCAATTCCTAAATCAGCAATTTTAATGAAATCTAAAATCTTTTGTTTACTATCAGAGTTTTCTAGCATTTGAAATGAGTAACCAGAATAACCTTTTTCTTGAATTCCCAAAATAACATTTAATTTATTAAACCAATCAAGAACCTGAGTAGCAATAGGATCATTAAACTGTGCTGCTACAGATAATAATAAAGCATTTTCTCTAACAAGTCCTTCTTTTGAAATAAGTTTACCTTTTTTAAACTCTCTTTCATGAATTTGCGAAAAATCTTGTTCTTCTCTATAAAATAACTCTACTTCCTTAGTCCTGGGTCTGTAATATAACCATTCAGCATGAATTTTATCTTTACTTACTTCAAATCCATATCTGAATTGGACTTCTTCATGTACAAATAAAACTTCAAATTCTGAATTACTTAATTTACTTTCTGTGTTTAACCGAAAAGGATCAACTCCAATTGTTTCTTTTGCTTGTGATTCTTTAGAAGAATTTCTAATGAAATTTTTCATAAAACCTAAAGCATCAAATAATTTAGATTTACCTGAAGCATTAGCACCATAAATTACAGCACTTTTTAAAAGAGAATAATTAAAACTGTCCGAAACAATTTTATTTTCTTCATTTTCAGGAAAATAGTTTGATGCGACCATACTTAAAACATTTCTTTCTTTAAATGTTTTATAATTCTCTACAGAAAATTGAATAAGCATATTTTTTACGATTTAATTGCAATAAATACATTTATCTCACAAATAAAAACAAAATTATTGATATTTTGTTTATATTTTATCAAAAAATTGTATAAAGTGTTATTGTTATTTTGCTTTTTAAGCAAATGGCCAATTATAACAAGATAAGAAAGCTAATTTTTATAAAGATATTTTAGTGTTGACATTGCAATAAAATAAATATGCTCAATTGCTAATACTCCATCATTTCCCTCCAGTAATAATTTTTAGCCAATGCATTTTCAAGATCTTTCTTTTAATACCTTATAAATATCATTTTTTCGGCAGTAACGAAAAAACCAGCTGTATTCCAGCTCAATATGGTATTTCTCTTTTACCTTACGCCTTAGTTGCTCAATGGTTTTTACACTTTTAGCCGAAGCCATTCTTTTAATCTGA
>CAZWPU010000244.1:0-2704 GCA_964635605.1 uncultured Bacteroidales bacterium
GGATATTACTGGAAATCCGGTTTTTGGATCGATATCATTATCAACTAGTTCTCCTGCATCGGCACTTCCTCTGAAACCATGTTCGGGACTAAAAATCTTTATCACATCAATACCTAAAGCCAACAACGAATCTACCAGGTGGGTTTTGTTAATCACTGTTGAATGATTCGCTACGATGGCTACTTTTTTATTTTTTAATAAAGGAATATATTTTTCAGTTTGTTCTGCTCCGGTCTGTATAGTTAATTTCTGGAAAGTAGGTTTCTGGTTACTACAACCTTGCAAACTGCATAGAACAATACAAATCAATAAATAAATCGTATTTTTCATTATTCCTGGTTTGTTTAAAAGTCCTAAATTAATAATTTTCTTTTCAAATCATAAATTTTAACAACTATACCTAAAAAGCGAATGATTATTTTTAACCATTCCGGTTTATTTTTTAAAATTTTAATTTTACTACATTTGTGAAAACATAAAAACACAGCATTTTGAATACCGAGCTTTTTATTGCCAAACGATTATTAACCGAAAAAAAAGAAAAAAAGGACATTTCGCAGCCTATTGTTACGATTGCTGTAATTGGTATTTCGCTCGGACTTGCTGTAATGATTCTGGCTGTAGCTATTGCTTCTGGCTTTAAAAAAGAAATTAGCAATAAATTAATTGGCTTCGGATCACACATACAAATTATCAATTACGACACGAATATCTCTTATGAAACGGTTCCAATAAATAAAGACCAACTCTTTTTTGAGGACATAAAAAACCTAAAAGGAGTTAAACAAATTCAACAATTTGGAATGAAAGCCGGAATCATAAAAACCAAATCGGAAGATATACATGGTGTTGTTTTAAAAGGTGTAGGTTCTGATTTCGACTGGTCTTTTTTTAACCGGAACATGGTTGCCGGAGAAACTTTTAGAGTAACCGATACATCAAAAACTGACCAAATCATAATTTCCGAGTACATTGCTAATTTACTTAAATTAAAACCTGGCGATAAAATTGCAGCCTATTTCATCCAGGACCCACCAAGAATGAGAGTCTTCTCCATTTCAGGTATTTATAATACGAGCCTGGCTGAATTTGATGAAAAATTCATTCTGGTTGATTTAGGACATATTCAGCGTTTAAACAATTGGGAAAAAAATCAAATCAGTGGTTACGAAGTAATCATTGATGAATTTTCACAAATAGATTATATTACTCGGGAGATTCGAGATATTGTCGGTTTTCAATTTGATCCCAGCGGTGCCAAACTTAAAATACAAAGCATTAAAGAAAAATATCCACAAATGTTCGATTGGCTAAATTTAACCGATATGAATGTATGGATTATCTTAATTTTAATGACAGCTGTTGCCGGATTTAACATGGTTTCCGGATTATTAATCCTGATTCTTGAACGTACTAATATGATAGGAATTCTAAAAGCCATGGGCACAAAAAATTGGTCAATACGGAAAATATTTTTATATCAATCAGCATTTTTAATATCCAAAGGATTATTATGGGGAAATATCATCGGAATTGCTATTTGTTTCATCCAATTAAAATTCCAACTTTTCTCCCTTGATCCATCGTCTTATTATCTTGAAGCCGTTCCGATTAATTTAGAACTGTGGCATATTCTGGGATTAAATCTAGGGACACTAGCTATTACCGTATTAATGCTAGTTATTCCATCCTATATTATTTCAAAATTAAGTCCTGAAAAAACCATCCGTTTCGAATAGTAAAAACTATCCTGTTTATATCCTGATTAAACTAAATTTCTTATCTCGCATTTTTTTTACTAATTTAACGGACATTGAAATCGGTACAATTTGGTTCTAAACAAATATATCACACTACAAAACAACAAGTTAAACATTATGAAAACAAATACATCTGCTGATTCTTCCTCTTTCGATCCTAAACAGAATTACGAAAAAACAAAAAAAGAAATTGGTTATGTAACCAGAAAAAAAGCAAAAAAAGCGGATTACCAACGAATAGGATTTAAATCAGGGTTGGAAGTACATCAACAATTAAATACCAAAGAAAAATTATTTTGTCGATGCCCTGCGGGTATTTATCACAAAGATGACGAATATGACGCAGAAATAATCCGCCATATGCGACCTACTTTAAGTGAGTTAGGAGAATATGACGGAACAGCCTTGATGGAATTTAAAACAAAAAAAGAAATAATTTATCGTATCAATAACGAAACAGCCTGTACATACGAAATCGACGATACTCCTCCCTTCAAAATCAACAAAGAAGCACTTGAGAAAGCATTAGAGATCTCATTACTTTGTAAACTTAACATTGTTGGTGAAGTTCATATTACCCGCAAACAGTATTTAGACGGAAGTATTCCTACCGGTTTTCAACGTACCGCTATTTTGGGTGTAGAAGGAGAAATCCCATTAAAAAACAAAAAAGTGCGATTAATCCAATTAAGCATTGAGGAAGACTCCTGCCGTGAAATTTCTGATATAAGACATACCAGAATCTATAAAACTGACCGTTTAGGGATGCCCTTAATCGAAACGGTTACTTATCCTGATATGTTTACCCCGGATGAATTAAAAGAAGCAGCTGAATATATCCGCTTTTTAAACCGAAGTACCGGGAAAGTGAGAACCGGAAGTGGCGCTGGAAGAGAAGATGTAAATGTAAGTTGTAAAGGAGGAACAAGAGTTGAAGTTAAAGG
>CAZWPU010000245.1:0-2674 GCA_964635605.1 uncultured Bacteroidales bacterium
TTTAATATTATAGGCTCATTAACCATGTTAATCATTGATAAAAAAGAGGACATTGCTACATTTCGAAGCCTGGGAGCGAATTTAAAAACCATACGACAGATATTTTTAACGGAGGGTTGGCTTATAACTATAGTAGGCGCTGTTTTTGGATTAATACTGGGAGGTCTCATTTGTTTGCTGCAAATTAAATTTGAGCTGGTAAAGCTTCAGGGCTCAGCTTCATTTATAATTGATGCCTATCCTGTAGCAATAAGCTGGACTGATTTTGTGGCTGTTTTTGTAACCATAAGTTTGATTGGCTTTTTAGCTGCCTGGTATCCAGTTAGATATATTACCAGAAGATATGTTATTCAAGAGTTAGAACGTGTTTAGTTATTGATTATTCGTCACTTATTTAAAAAAGTTATTAACAAAAAAATGAAAGTAAAAATTTTTTTGTTTTTGAAATGTTGATAAAAATTGACCAATAAGTGCCCGATTATTAATAATTTTGAAACAAAAGGTTCAGTCAAAACGTAAAATTTTATTAACATTGTATTTATTTTATTAACAATTCGCCAAAATTTGTAGCTCATGTTCAGAAATATGAGAATTTTTATTTTTTTGTCCCTAACTGTTTTTCTTGCCTTTGCAACCACAAAAGCAGCTTTTTCAGATAGTCGATATTGGGTAAACGGATCGGGAAACTGGAACGATCCTCAACAATGGTCTGAGACCCCAGGTGGTGCTCCGGGAGCAACCGTACCCACTAAGAAAGACCATGTTGTTTTTGATCATAATTCGTTTACATCAAACAACCAAACTGTTATTATAAAAGAGGTAGTTTATTGTAACGATTTTCGATGGGAGGTGGACAATTTCCAACCAACCTTAAAAAGCTCTTCATTTCTGTTTAAAAAATGGACCAAAGCAGAAATTCATGTTTATGGTTCGTTATTAATTAACGAAAATGTTAATCATGCATTTTTTGGCGATATTGTTTTAAAAAGTGATAATGAAAATAAATCAATATCCGTATCTGAGTCTCTTAATTCTGATCTTATTTTAGAAGGAAAAGGTTCCTGGATATTAGACAATCATTTAAAAACAACAAAAAATATTGTAATAATTGAAGGAACATTAATTGCAAACAAGAATGTAATAGAATGTGATCAATTTATTTCGTCTGGGAACCAAAAGAAGTATATAAATCTGGAATCATCATCAGTATATTTTTCCAAACTTAATTTAGATGAAGGGCGTAATTTAAATATACAAAAAGATATTAATTCATTTATATCCTCTCAACCAATAACTAATAAAAATATTAAAACAGGGGAAATTGAATTTCATAATATTACCTATGCTTCCAATAAGGAGGCAAAAAGTATTACTTTTGATTTAGACGTTGATTCAGTCACTTGTTTTGAGGGATCGGACGGAAGCATAAGAATTTATAATGTTTCCGGGACACCAAATTTTAAATATCAGCTTTGGGATGGAGAACCTTGGGAATCTTCGAATAACATTATTTCACAATCTGATTTTATTTCAAATACTGAATATATTTTTAGTGGTTTAGAAGCACACCCATATTATATACAAATTATTGATCAAGAAGGGTCTACATCTCAATTAGTGCCTGTTTACGAACCCGATAAATTTATAGGGGACTCCATTGGCGTTAATCAGGGCTTATCCTGCTACAATAGCAGTGATGCAGAGCTTGAAGCATATGCTTCAGGCGGAACAGAACCCTACTCCTATCAATGGGTTAAATATAATGGAGCTACATGGGATACCTTAACAACAGATGATCCTTCCCATAAGATATTAACAGGAGCATCCATTGGATGGTATAAAGTATTGATAAAAGATAAATACAATTGTGGAAGCCCTCCCTATGCAGAAATAGAAATTTACTTTTTGCCGGGTTATGGGTATGATGATTATATCCCCAATGAAATTGTAATTACTGGAGTAGACTATACCAACAGCTGTACTACCCCCAACAATACCGGAACGATTACCATTAGCGGAAGCGGGGGAACCGGAGCTTTAACCTATGCCATCGTACGTGCTAGTGACAACGATTCCACAACAAACGCCACCGGCGTTTTTGAAAATCTACTTGCCGACACCTATAGAATATATGTTATTGATGCGAATGGATGTGTGAAAAAGGGAAGTGATATTACAATTACTCAGTTAGCGAATCCTACAGCATCAATTATTCCTGATAATCCTACGATTTGTCCCAATTCAACAATCGAGCTGGATGGAAATCCAACCCTTAGTCCCGATGGTTCATCCATTGACAGTCATGAATGGACCGGGGATATATCCTACCTGGATTTTACCGATATACAAAAACCGGATTTTACCGGTTCGTCCATCGGGACATTTAACTTAACTTATACAGTTACTGATAACAATGGTTGTACAGGCAATGATAATGTAACTATTACCGTTGAAGATAATGATCCCCCGACAGCAGTTTGTCAAGATATTACTGTAGAGCTGGATGCTACCGGAAATGTAACTATTTCCGGTGTCGATATTGACGATGGATCTACAGATAATTGTACTTCTCAGGCGAACCTTACCCTTACGGCTGCTCCTAACAGCTTCGACTGTTCGGATCTGGGGGACAATTCGGTAATCCTGACGGTAACCGATGAACAGGGAAACTTTT
>CAZWPU010000246.1:0-2673 GCA_964635605.1 uncultured Bacteroidales bacterium
GTTTAGAAGGATTAGAAGCCAAAGAGTTTATGGATTTTTGTAATTTTACCGATGATTATGTGAGAAGCGTTACCGAATATGAACTTTATGCTGAAATTAAAAAGCAGTATGAAGAATTTAAAGAGGATCAAGAGCAGATAGAAAAAAAAGATCCCATTCAACAAAATGATATGTAGGTTATGACTGATAAAATTCCGGTATATGAAGATATTATAAAAGCACACGAAAGAATCTTGCCATTTGTACATCGTACTCCGGTTCTTTCTTCAACGGGTATTAATAATATAGTAGGTATTCATTTATATTTTAAGTGTGAAAATTTTCAAAAAGTTGGTGCTTTTAAATTTCGTGGCGCAACCCATGCCGTGCGCCAATTAACTTCAGATGAAGCTAAAAAAGGAGTTACTACGCATTCGTCAGGAAATCATGCGGCTGCTTTAAGCTTTGCTGCCCGGCAAATGGATATTCCTGCGTATATTGTGATGCCCGAAAGCGCTCCTGCTATTAAGAAGAAAGCAGTTAAAGGCTATGGAGCCGAAATTACCTTTTGTGAATCTACCCTGGAAGCCCGAGAAAAAACACTCGAGATCGTTCAGCAAAAAACAGGAGCTAGCTTTATTCATCCCTATCATAATTTTAATGTGATTTGTGGACAGGGAACCGCAGCAAAAGAGTTTTTAGAAGATTATCCTGATTTAGATGTGATCATAGCACCCGTGGGTGGTGGTGGATTAATGAGCGGCACTTCAATTGCAGCAAAAGCGATTAAAAAAGGGATTAAAGTATTGGGTGCCGAACCAGTAAATGCCGATGATGCTTATCGCTCATTTAAGCAGGGAGAGTTGATTCCCTCCTTAAAACCAAATACCATAGCAGATGGGTTACTGACTTCGTTAAGTCCTTTAACTTTTCAAATTATTAGAGAAAATGTGGATGATATATTAACGGTAAAAGAAGAAACCATTATTGAAGCTATGCGATTGATTTGGGAACGAATGAAGATTATTATTGAACCTTCTTCTGCAGTTCCTCTGGCCGCTGTAATAGAAAACAACAAGCTATTTAAAGGTAAAAAAGTGGGAATAATTATTTCCGGAGGAAATGTAGACCTAAATCATCTGCCTTTTTAAGGTTTTAAATAGAATTCACCAGTTAAAGGATAATGGTCGGAGAGTTTTTCTTTGTGTATATTAAACGATTTGCACTCTAATTCTTTGCTGTAAAAGATGTAATCGATTCTGAACGAAGGGAATTTGCCGATATAAGTATTTCCGATTCCTTGTCCTGCGCTAACAAATGAGTCTTTAAGATTGCTCTTTAATGTTTGATAGGTATATGAAACAGGGACATCATTAAAATCGCCACATAAAATTATCGGGTAAGGTGATTTTTTAATAAGTTTCGAAAGTGTTTCTGCCTGGTTGGCACGTTTAATAAAGGCATCTCTTAATCGGGTTGAGATATCTTTTATTTCTTTGAGCTTTTCTTCCTCTTTCAGTGTTTTGCTGTTGGTAATAAATTTATAATTATCTTCATTAAACCGGATCGATTGGAGATGTATGTTAAAAACTCTTAAGGTGTCAGCTCCTATAACAATATCGGTATAAATACTTACGTTAAAAGATTTGTTGAATTTAATGATACCTTGATTTACAATAGGATACTTGCTGTAAGTTGCAACGCCTAAGTTTTGATTTGTATTTTCAACAGCGTACCCTATGTGTGATTGGTATTGTTGATTTAATTTTTTATGAATATCTGTTTCACTTAAATCTCCTTTATTTCTTGTGAAAAAATCTTGAAAACAGATGATTGAAAAATTTTCGTGATTTATAAATTGAAAAATTTCATCCTTTGTTGTTTCTTTCTCGCTCCATTGATATAAATCAAAAGACCTGACATTAAAAGAAAGAAGATTAAATGATTGTTCAACAGATTCTTTTTTTGAGTTTTTTTTATTTAATGGGATTTGGATATAGGTGTTTAAATAATTCCATCCGGATAAAATGGCAATAAGTGGAAAGATTAAAAAGAGTCTTTGTTTAGCTATCCAAAAGATCAAAAATAATAAGTTAATAATGAGCAAAAAAGGATAAGCAAGGCCAAAAAAGGCTAAAATCCAAACTTTCGCCGGGCTTATATAAACCGAAAGATAAGCAAGCAGTAAGGCTGCTATAAAAATAATGTTTAGATATTTTAATATCTTATAAATTATATTTTTCAAGATAAGTACCTTTTTGTTTCTTATATCTAAATTACAATTAATGGTTTAATTAAGCAAAAGGAGAGAGGGTTTATGTTATATTAGAAAAAATATTAATTGCTGTTTTTAAATAAAATTTCTTTTTCTTTTTTCGTCAGGCTGTCATACCCTGATTTAGCAATTTTATCAAGAATGCGGTCTACATCTTTTTGCTTTTTTACTTTTTCTTTATTGTACTCAATGTCAGTCATCGGCCGTTTGTAAGTGACTTTAATTTTAGGCTTAGGTTTAAAAAGGGTAAATAGTTTGTCCATAAATCGGTCAAATCCCTTATTTATGTTTTTCCCTTTTTTATATTGCTGAACAAATAAATAACCATATAAAGCACCTCCAAGATGTGCTATGTGACCACCTGCGTTGGATGATGCGATGCTTATAATATCAATCGCGATGGTTACAATAGCAATATA
>CAZWPU010000247.1:0-2659 GCA_964635605.1 uncultured Bacteroidales bacterium
GTGTAGGTCTTGCCGGAATGATTTTTTTGCGGAATCCCTGGTTTATTTTTATGATTTTACTTGGGGCTTTTCTTTGTATCGGATTTGTTATTATTAATCCAAACGAGTCTGGCGTTTTTGTTTTATTTGGCGCCTACAAAGGAACAACCAAAAAAAATGGATTCTTTTGGGTAAATCCTTTTTTTACGAAAAGAAAGATATCACTCAGAGCAAGAAACTTTGACAGCGACCCCATAAAAGTTAACGATAAAGTTGGGAATCCGATTAAGATTGGAGTTGTTTTAGTCTGGAAAGTAGAGAATACTTTTAGAGCTGTATTTGAAGTTGATGAATTTGAGCATTTTGTTGTTGTACAAAGTGAAGCGGCATTAAGAAAGCTTGCGGGACAATATCCTTACGATAATTTTGAAGATGAGGATGCGGAAATAACCTTACGTTCGGGTGTTGAAGAAGTAAATAATGAGTTGGAAAAAGAAATTGTTGAGCGCCTTGACATGGCCGGAATTCATGTTATTGAAGCACGAATCAATTATATTGCTTATTCGGAAGAAATTGCCAGTGCAATGTTGCGCCGACAACAGGCTACAGCAGTTGTAGCTGCACGACATAAAATTGTAGAAGGTGCTGTGAGTATGGTAGAAATGGCTTTGGAGCAGCTCTCTGTACAGAAAATTATTGAAATGGACCTGGATGATAAAGCCGCAATGGTGAGTAATTTGATGGTTGTGCTTTGTTCTGATGAGTCTGCACGACCCGTAGTTAATACCGGAACCTTAAATCATTAATAAAATATGTCTAAAAAGAAATCATTTGTGCTGCGGATGAGTGAAGAAAAGATGAAAGCACTCGAGAAATGGGCTGGGGATGAATTCCGCAGTACGAATGGTCAGATAGAGTGGATTATTACCAAAGCGTTAAAAGAAGCAGGAAGATTAAAGACAAATAAAAATTCTTCTGAAGACGAATGAATAATTTTGAATGAACAATGTATTATTTTTAAAAGCAATTCTTAATCAACGAAATTTTGTTTTGTGAAAAGAAAATTAACCGGAAATGATAGAAAAAAGCTGAAGGAATCGGCAAGAATAGGATTTGTCATTAGTTTTTTGACGTTTTTAGTTTCTTTGGCTCCATGGATTATAACCATTCTTAAAAATGAAGAGGGAGGTCTTATTTATTTAACTCCTGTAGGGATTTTGATGAGTGTAATTATATTATGGCTGGCCAATAGAAAGTTTTGGAGTGATTTAAGAACCGGAGAAAAGGATGTGCTTATTCAAACGATTGATAAAAAGACAGCACAGAAAGATTATGAGGCTGGTAGTTCGGCCGGATTTTCAACCAATGGTAAAAAAAGTGCTTTTTATAAAGAAATGAATGCTTTTACAAATTATTCCATAATTGTTGAAAACGTGAAGTATAGAGTTGATAAAAAGTTGTGGGAGAGAGTTGAAGAAAAGGATAAAGTTGAATTTCATTTTGCCCCTAATAGCCGGGAGTTGCTTGCCATTAAAAAGGTATAATCTAGGAGATAGCCAATTCGAGGAAATCCAGGTATGAACAAATTTGGCCAAAATGTAGCTGGTTAATCAATAAATATAGTATGAAAACATTCTTTAAAAAATTTCAGTTTCTTGCTTTTAGTATCTTGACTATCATAATATCAATATTGTTGTGGTCCATAGCAAAAGAGCAAAGCGGATCAATAAAAATGGTGTTAACCCAATTTGGATACTTCGCACCTGCCTTAGTAGCAATCATTTTAACCGTAATAAACAGACCCAATGATAAGCCTGTTAAAATAAGATCCTATCTGCCATTTATTGCTGTACTCCTTTGTATAATTATAATTGCTTTGCTATATGGAGATGAATATTATCAAAATAGAATAGATCAATTACTCTACGAAAATCCCATTATATCGGTAATTATTTCACTTACCTTTATATATTTCATCATACAAGTATTAGTAAACAAAGGAGCTAATTCGATAGACAGACTCGTAAAAATACCTAAAACAAAAGTTTTTTGGTATGTTTTAGCTATTGCATTATATCCTGTTCTGAAATTAGCAGGAGTGTTGATATCCATAAAATTATTCCCTGAGCAAATCGAACTACCTTCAATTAATTTGGTCGTTCTTATTCCTTTGTTTTTGTTTTCCATTATATTTTATGCAGGAATTGGCGAAGAAGTTGGCTGGCGTGGTTTTGCTCTTAAGAAACTGCAAATGAGATATAATCCTTTTATTGCGTCATTATTTATAGGTATTGCTTGGTCTGTATGGCATATTGGTTATTTTACATTGGTAGAAAATTATACAATATTTAATATTCCGGCTGTTGTAATTTGGACATTCATTGCTTCTTTTATTAGTACGTGGTTTTTTAATAAAACGAATGGAAACGTTTTGATATTAATCCTTTTTCATGCTTCGGTAAATTTTGCCATTATATTTACTCCTCATCCGGTTATTATAGCTGCCATTCATTTGGTGTTACTCATCATTGTACTTTCGACCGGACATTTTTTCAGAAAAATAAAAACGGAGAAAATTAATTGAATTTTTTTCAATGAACTAATTGATTACTATAAGAGAAATTAATAATTAAAAAATTAAATAAATGGATGAAGAAAAATTACCAAAAGATATTTTAAG
>CAZWPU010000248.1:0-2656 GCA_964635605.1 uncultured Bacteroidales bacterium
AAAAATGTTCCGGTAGCAAATCCTTTTTTAATATAAATCCCATGCCGGCCCATTTCAATTTCATCAATCGATTCAATCTTTTGTAAAGGTGTTAATACAGAAATTTCCAGGTCGATTTTATCCATCTCGTCAGGCTTTACCGCCGGAAAACGGGGATCTTCGGTTGCTGCAGAAACAGCCATCTTCTGAACAACTTCATACAAAGGTTCATTGGCCGAAAACCGTCCGATACAACCACGCAGGGCGCCATCCAGATGCAATGTCACAAATGCTCCACAATACTCCTGCATGGCAGGAGTAATTGCATTTTTATCTACATCCGGTATTTTGCCAGATTCCAGATATTCAATCATCGTTTCTCGGGCTATTTTTAACAGATTAGCCTTTTCTTCTTTTGAAAGGTTAAATTGATTTTCAGACATATTTTGATTTTTTTTCTTGGCAAAAGCAATAGCATGATATCCAACTACACGACTTTGATCTCCGGTTTCATCGCCAGAATTCTGATAATCGACAGGGATAACATGAATATCCGGCATATCCTGTGTAATAAAAAGCACCGACAAAACAGCATTCCATCCACACATGCTGGTAACCAGATTATTAATATTTGCTGATTCATTTTCACTAATAGCATCCATCACACGGCTCACTGAGTTAGCCACAATGGCCTCTCCGGTTCGCTGGTCTACTTTTCTTGCATCATCATACGTTGGATAATGAGAAAAATCGGTACTGATGACAAACAAATTATGCTCATTAAAATAAGGTTTTAAAGCAGCAGCAATTTTTTTACAATCCTTCAGATTTTGGGTTCCAATGACAATGGGTACAATCTGAAACGCCTTATTCATTTTATACTGTAAAAAAGGCAACTGTACTTCAATACTGTGCTCTGCTTTATGCGCATCGGGATGATAAATCAAAACATCATGCTTATCAATTAACTCGTTGGTTAATTCACGGTTTACTTCTACTTTTCCCAACGGTGTAATGTAATCACCAGCATTATAGATGGAAGCTCCATTAAACATTATCTGGTGACTGGGGGCCAGAATAAAAATATTATCATAGGTTTTATCCGGATCGATTTGGTTAAACGCTGATGCTGCCACTTTCCCTGAATATGGATACCCGGCATGGGGTGAAATAATGGCCAAAACATCATCGTACGTTTTAACCGTTTCGCTGCGGGCAAATAATAACTCCAGCATCTTTTGCAATGATTCAGGTTTATCGGGATAAAAAGAACCGGCAACGACAGGTTTCCTGTCAATACCATCCTGGTGCTTTTTATCACCTTTAGTGGTTTGTGAATTACAGTCTGCTGTTAAAAGCACAAAAAACAAAACCACCAAATATCGGGCAATAATTTTTAACCACATCATAAAAATGAGTTTTGAGCTAAGTTAAAAAAATCAATCGCTTAATACAAAACCATAAAGTAATTTTGCAGTCAAACCCAATATTTATTTATTACTTTTGAAAATAAATCATTCTATAATGAATTTTTTTATCACACTTTCGTTACTTTTTCTTATTGTTTATGGCATTACTATCGTTTCTTTTGCGTTGGGGTGGTTTAAGTTACACTATTTTAGCCGCACTATTCAACCGGTAAACGAACAGGTAAGTATTGTGATTGCCTGCCGAAACGAAGAAAACAATTTGGCTCTTTTATTTCAGTCATTGTTACAACAGGATTATCCGAAAGAAAATACTGAAATCATTATTATTGATGACCATTCCGAAGATAACACCTATTCTGGTTTAAAACAATATGCAGCCAAACACAAACAGCTGAAAATATTGCAAAATCCAGAAACCCAACAAGGGAAGAAAGCAGCACTGGCGTATGGCATTCAACACAGTACTTCAGAAATTATCGTAACCACCGATGCCGATTGCCGTATGGGCAAAAAATGGCTGTCGGAACTGGTTGCCTATTACACTATCAATAAACCGAAAATGGTTATTGCTCCGGTAGCTTTTGACCCATTAACAACTATTTTTGCCAAATTACAGGCATTGGAATTTACAAGCCTTATCCTATCTGGAGCAGGAGCCTCAGGTATAAATAAACCGATAATGTGTAATGGTGCTAACCTGCTTTTTGAGAAATCGCTGTTTGAAGAAAAAGCATTGAACAAATATTACGCTTCGGGTGATGATATTTTCCTTTTGCTGCAGGCAAAGAAAAAAAACAGCAGGGATATTCATTTCATAAAATCGAGGGATGCCATTGTTTACACGAACCCCAACCAAACTCTGTCCGGTTTTTTTAATCAGCGCATCCGGTGGACTTCCAAAAGCAAAGCTTATCGCGATTTTGATATTATCATCACAGCCCTTACCGTTGCAGCCAGTAATTTTTTACTCGCTTTTTGGCTTGTCCATTCCATCTTTCACCCTAACCAATGGTACATTTTTATTTTCCTCTTTGCTATCAAATCGCTGGCCGACCTGCTTATTCTTATTCCCGGCACCAGATTTTTTCACCAACAATCGTTGTTATGGCTATTTTTACCCTTACAAATTATCTATCCATTTTATATTGTAGCAACAACTTTTATAGGCTGGTTGTCAAATTTTTCGTGGAAAGGGAGGAAATTAAGATAAAATCAATATTTTTGATTCATGCTTTTTACAAAGAAAA
>CAZWPU010000249.1:0-2644 GCA_964635605.1 uncultured Bacteroidales bacterium
CCAAAATCTTTAATTTGGCGGCTTCCAATATTCGATGTCATGATGATAATTGTATTCCTGAAATCCACTCTTCTTCCCAGGCTGTCGGTAAGTTGTCCTTCATCCAGTACCTGAAGTAATAAATGAAAAACATCCGGATGCGCTTTTTCAATCTCATCAAGCAAAATTACAGAATATGGTTTTCTACGTACTTTTTCGGTTAATTGTCCGCCTTCTTCGTAGCCAATGTATCCCGGAGGAGCTCCAACCAATCTTGATACAGAAAATTTTTCCATATATTCACTCATATCCATTCTAATCAGGTTATCCACAGTATCGAAAAGATAAAGAGCCAGAATTTTTGCTAATTGAGTCTTTCCTACACCAGTAGGGCCTAAGAAAATAAACGAGCCGATGGGTTTATTTGGATCTTTTAATCCGGCACGATTTCGTTGAATCGATTTGACAATTTTACCAATAGCCTCATCCTGGCCAATTACATTTTTCTTCAATTCATCACCCATCTTCAGTAAACGTGCGCCTTCGGCTTGTGCTATACGCTGAACAGGAACACCGGTCATCATTGCTACGACCTCTGCAACTTCTTCTTCCGAAACCGTTTCTTTGTTTTTAACCAGTTCTTTTTCCCAGTTATCTTTCTCTTTTTCAAGATTATCAATTAATTTTTTCTCTGTATCTCTAAAACTTGCGGCCTTTTCAAAATTTTGATTTTTTACCGCAGCTATTTTTTCGTTTCGAATATTTTCGATCTGTTTTTCCAGTTCTATAATACGATTAGGAACTACAATATTCGAAATATGTACCCGGGAACCCGATTCATCCAGTGCATCAATAGCTTTATCAGGTAAATGACGATCGCTGATATAACGCATGGTTAACTTTACACATGCTTCTATTGCATCATCCGTATAAGTTACATTATGATGGTCTTCGTATCTTGCTTTGATATTATGCAGGATTTCAATTGTTTCTTCTTCCGAAGTTGGGTCTACCATCACTTTCTGGAAACGGCGTTCCAATGCGCCATCTTTCTCGATATGCTGACGATATTCATCCAGGGTAGTAGCTCCGACACATTGAATTTCACCACGAGCAAGGGCTGGTTTTAACATGTTAGCAGCATCCAGTGAACCTGTTGCTCCACCGGCACCTACGATGGTATGAATCTCATCAATAAATAAAATAATATTGGTTGATTTAGAAAGCTCATTTAATATGGCTTTCATTCGTTCTTCAAATTGCCCACGATATTTTGTTCCAGCAACAATGGAAGCTAAATCCAGCGTAATTACACGTTTATCAAAAAGTACACGGGAAACTTTTCGCTGGACAATTCGCAGGGCTAAACCTTCAACAATGGCCGATTTGCCAACACCAGGTTCGCCAATCAATACCGGATTATTCTTCTTCCTTCGGCTTAATATCTGCGCTAAACGCTCAATTTCTTTTTCTCTGCCAACAATTGGATCTAATGTATTATCTTCTGCTGCTTTCGTTAAATCAATCCCAAAATTGTCTAAAACAGGTGTTTCTGATTTCGATTTTGGACCTGGTTGTGATGAGCCATGGCCACTTCCTTTTCCCGAACCAAAAGGGATTTCGTTTTCTTCATCTTCAAAATCTGCTTTTGCCTCAGGAACAATCGATTCCATTTCTGTTCTAATGGTTTGATAATTAATATTTCGCTCTTCGAGAAACTGAGTTACCACACTATTTTCATCTTTTAATATAGCTAAGAGTAGATGCCCTGTATTTACGGTAGGGCTATTGAATGAACGTGCTTCTAGATAAACAAGCTTTAACGCCCTTTCGGCTGTTTTAAATAGGGGGATATTATCAGAATCAGAGAGTTTTAACTTCTCATCCGATTGAATCCTTTGCTCAATTGATGTTTTTAGTTCAACAAGATTTATATTTAAGTTTTCCAGTAAATTAATCGCAATTCCTTCGCCTTCGCGTAAAATGCCTAACAATAGATGCTCAGTACCTATATAAGCATTACCAAGCCTAACGGCTTCTTCTTTGCTATAACTTAAAACATCCTTTATTCGTTGTGAAAATTTTGCATCCATAATCTTTATGTCCAAATAATATTAGAATTCTTTTAAAAAACAAAATTAATACATAACCCTTTAAAAATAAAAAATAATCATTCATTTCTACTGAAATAGATTTAAACACTACCCGTTTTATTTATTTTGTGGGTTGTTAATTAAGTTGTAAAACAAATTTATTTTCAACTTGTTCAGATACCCTTTAAAATATTGGTTAACCCTTATGATTGTAGTAAATGTTATGAACAATTAATTGTTGAAAAATCGTAAATTATAACCTTAAAATATTCGTTTATAAACGGCTATTTTAGTATTTTTGTATGATTTTAAAGAAAAATTCAAAATTTAATAATACATTGAAGATATGGCAGAAGAAGAAAGAATTCATAAAATAAATATCGAAGAGGAGATGAAGTCGGCCTACATTGATTATTCAATGTCGGTTATTGTTTCAAGAGCTTTGCCCGATGTAAGGGATGGTTTTAAACCGGTACACCGGAGAGTATTATTCGGAATGTCGGAACTTGGTATAACCCCCAATAAATCGCATAAAAAATCAGCAAGAATTGTAGGAGAGGTGCTGGGTAAAT
>CAZWPU010000250.1:0-2627 GCA_964635605.1 uncultured Bacteroidales bacterium
TTTTTGTTTTAATTGATTCCAGTATTCGTTCCACACATCATCTGTAAATTCAGCAACGATATCAAAAATATACATTTCTTCCAGCTCTTCTTTTCTATATGATAACATATTGCAGGCCGACTGGTTAACATAAATTATTTTGCCGTTTTTCCCCATCCAAATAATGACATCAAAGGCCAAATCGATAGAAAAATGAGCAAGTCTTAGTTCTGAAGTTTTTTGTTGTACCCGAAAATCCAATTCTCTGTTAATTTTTTGAATTTTTTTGCTTTTACGACGAATAGTTCTGTTTTGCTGATATAAAAAGAATAAGAACACAATAAGTGCAACAAGTATTATTAACGTAATAATAATCTGGAACCGTTGTTCTAAAATTTTTCTTTCCTGATCAATTAGCTTATTTTCAGCTCTTAACTTCTCGTAGCGTGTGATGTATTCAGAAATTCGCTGATTGGTTAAACTTTCGTATAATGAATCTTTACTTACATTATATTTTTTAAAGTAAGTTAATGCAGCTGCATAGTTTTTTTCTTTTTCATATGCCTCAGATAAAAGTTCATAATTATCGATAAGACGCTGTTTAAGTTTATTCTCGGAAGCAATTTTATTTCCTTTAAGCAAAACATCAACGGCTTTATTAGGTTTGCCCATACGTAGATAAACCTCTCCTAAATAATTGTATGCTTCAGAAATACCATTAACATTATCCATTTCAAGCCATTTTTCAAGCATCTTGTTATAATAATCAAGCGCTTTATCATAATCTCCTGCCGATGCATAAACATGACCGATATTACCAAGACCATTAGCAATGCCTGGTTCATTATTCAAAAAATATTTTATTTCTAATGATTTTGCCAGATATTCGATGGCAAGAGCATAGTTCCCTTTTAATCTGAAAATCATGCCAATATTGTTTAAACATTGAGCAATTCCCTGGTCATTTTCTAAGTTTCTGTATAATAACAATGCTTTTTGATATTCTTCTAAAGCTGAATTTTCATTCCCTAAATAATAATAAATTACTCCTAAGTCTTTTATAGCTGTAGCAGTGTTAAGCTTGTCATCTGATTCTTCATAAAAAAACAATGCTTCCTGAATCAAATTAATTGCCTTGTTATAATTATTAAACCGCATATAGGTTAATCCTAAGGCATGTTTAATTTCAGCTAAAGTTTTATTATTCAGTATATTTTGGTGGTTTTCTAAAAGATGTTGGAAAATTTCTTCAGCCTCATAAAAATCTCCGTGAGCATAATTCAGTTTCCCTTGTAAAAATAAAGCTTTGCTCAACTGTAACTCGTCATCCAACCTTTCGGCATATTCGCGAGCTAAAGAAATTAATTCGTTCGATAGGGTATAATCAATGCTTACTAATTTTTCTGCTGAATCAAGTAAATAATCAATCTGTATTTGCTCAGATTGATTGGAGATACTATCAGGAAAATTCAAGTTGTTTTCAATATCAGCCTGATTTCCAAACAACAGTCTGGTAAAAATTAAAATAAAAAAACAAGTAATTATTATTCTTTTAAATAAGCTCATAAATCAGCCAAATTAATTTATTGAAAATTAATGAATTATTTTAAGCCATTAGATTTAGATAAAGTTAAAAAAAATACCTTAAAAAACTTGATTTACAAGATTAAAATATTTTATATTTGACTAACCGTTCATTCAAAAATTTTAAATATAAATCATTAAATCAGCATATAATGTCGCCAAGAACTCCCAAACAATTCGAAAAAATAAGAGAAGAAAAAAAACTGTTAATCATGCAGGTTGCTTTAGAACTTTTTTCTACCGAAGGATACCACACAACATCAATTAGTAAAATAGCTGGCAAAGCAGAGATTTCTAAAGGATTAATGTATAATTATTTCAATAGTAAAGAAGAATTGCTGAAAGCATTAATTTTTCATGGCTTTGATGATTTAATACAGTTTTTTGATCCCAATAAGGATGGTGTTTTAACTACGGATGAACTCATTCATTTTATCAAAAAATCGTTACATCTAATTAAAGAACATATTTCTTATTGGAAATTATACTTTTCTCTTATAATGCAAGCTCCTGTGCTTAATTTATTTAATAATGAACTTTGGGAGATGATGGAACCCTTTTTTAACATTCTTTTCTCCTATTTTAAGGATCATGGATATGAAAACCCGCAGGCAGAGGTTCGTTTTTTTCAATCTTTACTCGATGGTGTTGCATTGAGTTATGTTTCAGATCCCAAAAGTTACCCAATAGATGCAGTAGAAAAAAAAATAATAGCGATATATTCAAAAAAATGTTAATGGTTATGAAAAAACAAAAATTAATTACAATCCATTTAATAACTTTGATGTTATTTATAGTTTCTCCGTCATTAGCCCAAAATGCAACAGAAATTGTAAAAAAAGCCGATGAAAAATGGAACGGCGAAAAATCAAGCCACAGCGAGATGACAATGAAAGTCATTCGCCCAACCTGGGAAAGAACCATCGAATTTAAAAGCTGGACACTGGGTAGAGATTATGCGCTTACCCTCATCATATCACCGCCTAAAGAAAAAGGACAAACCTTTTTAAAACGCGAAACGGAAATGTGGAACTGGATGCCCACCATAAACCGGATGATAAAAC
>CAZWPU010000251.1:0-2617 GCA_964635605.1 uncultured Bacteroidales bacterium
ATTATTGCTAGTACAATGCACTTACAACGCAAAGAAGTATTCATGATAATCGAAGCTGAACGTCAGAATGTAACTGTGAATAATCTTTTTAATAATTAATACTATAACGAATTTGTTATGAGATCAACAGAAGAGCTTAAGCATTTATATAACACCGAACTCAAGGATGATTTGACTGGGCTAGAGCAAGAACGAATAAAAATTAAACGTTTAACTATTCTTCTAGTGGCAGTAGCTCTCGTATTTTATATTGTATTCATTAATATTAAAAATCAAGGTTTACAATATACAGTTGTAATAATAGGAGTACTGATTGTATTATTTGGATTGGGATATACAGTAATTATATACTTTAAATATAGAAAGCAATTTAAAGATAAAGTTGTTTCCAAAGTAATAAATCTAATTAATCCTGATTTTCATTATAACGCCAACCGTCATATAGAAGTAAATGACTTTAACGATAGTAAGATATTTTCGACAAAAGCAGAGCGGTGTAATGGTGATGACTATGTATCTGGAAAAATTGAGAAAACTGATTTTAAATTCTCAGAACTAAATGCTCAGTATAAAACAGTGTCAACCGAAGATGGCAAAAAGAAAACAGAATGGCATAGTATCTTTCGGGGATTATTCTTTCATGCCGAATTTAATAAAAGTATTCAAGGAACAACTCATGTTTTACCGGATAAAGCTGAAAAGCTATTAGGTAAATTTGGGCAAAAACTACAAAAGAATAAGAGCCGTGGAGAATTAGTGAAATTAGAGAATTTAGAATTTGAAAAACATTTTGTTGTTTATAGTTCAAGTCAAATAGAGGCTCGATATATTTTAACTCCAGTTATGATGGAGTCAATGGTTGAAATTTGCAAAAAATATGGACGAAAGATGTATTTTTCATTTAAAGGAGAGCGTGTTTATTGTGCAGTAGAGTTTAATAAAGGATTGTTTGAACCTCGTATTCGTAAATCGGGAGTAAATTATAACGATGTAGAGGAAATGTACTATCTGTTTGCACTTATTGAAACAATTATACATGAAATGAACCTAAATACTAGAATCTGGACCAAAGACTAAAAATTGACAGTAATGTCTTAAAAAAAATGAATGCATAAACCTTATAACAAAATTAAAATTATGAAAAAAATTATTTTATTAATCGCAGTGTCTATAGGTATTTTAACAGCTGCAAGTGCTCAAAAAGTTAAAGTTGAATCAGGCGATTTATCTTGTTTAAAGGATGTTGCTGAAATAAGCCTTGTTTTTGAATATCCGGAAGATATGAAATTTGGTAAGATGACACTGCAAGAGTATGTCGATGAGAAAGTGAAAGAAAGAGAAGCAAAGGAAGAAGGAAGCGGAGAAATATGGAAAAATAAATTTTATAATGATAGAGATCGCTATAATGAAAGATTTATTGAGAATTTTGGAAAATACTCGAAAAACTTATTTGCAGCAGAAAATAATGCAGAATTTAAATACACTATGATCGTGAAGACAACTTTTACTGAGCCCGGATTTCAGTTGGGATTTCATTCAAAGAGTTCTACTATCGATCTTGAAATTAATTTTGTTGAAACCAATGCTCCGGATAATATAGTTGCCACCATTAAAATGAGTAAAGCAACTGGTGTGGCACATCCCGATTCAGGAGAAAGAGTTGCTGCTGCTTATGCAAACGCTGGTGCTGTACTGGGTAAGTATATAAAAAAGAATTACCTGTAAATATTGATTTTTGTTATTTAATATGATGTTTTATCGAGTGGAGTAAAAATGAAAACAAAAACTACAATTTTTGCAAATTTACTTTTACTACTATCATTGTGGGCTTATTCGCAAGACGATGCAAACCGATATCTTGTAAAATCAGGATATATTGAATATGAACTTACAGGTAGTACAAAAGGTCTCAAAAAGATTTGGTGGGATAATTACGGTGATAAGGAGCACATTGAAATAAAATCGAGCTCTGAAGTAAAACTTCTTGGAATGGTTCAAAAGGAAGAAGAGCATAGTATCCATATCACTAATGGCTATATTTACTGGCATATTGATCTTTTGGAAGGTACCGGGATAAAAGGAACAGAAGAATATTATGAGCCGGTTGATTTTACCGAAAATATGACCGATGAAGAGAAAAAGCAGTTCGAAGAAAACATCCTGACAGCATTTGGAGGAGAACGTTTACCCCCTGAAAAGTTTTTGGGTTACACTTGTGAAGTATTACAAGTAATGGGAGCTAAATCGTGGATTTATAAAGGGATTATTTTAAAAACAACAGCAAATCTTATGGGAGTAGAAATAAATGAAACTACTGTAAAGTTTGATGAGAATATGAAAATTCTAGATTCAAAATTTATACCACCTGCTGATATTGAATTTTCAGAAGGAATGTATGAAAATTAAAGTTTCTTTGATAAACGTTGAAAGAGTGTTGGATTTTTAACAACACTCTTTTTTTGTTGACTCTTTTAAACTTATAAATTGTTACTTATATTTGCGGTAAATTACAAATTGTTAGTTAATATGAGCAAAAAAGTACAAATTGATGCAACCGATAGAAAAATTTTATCTTTTTTAATCAAAAATGCCCGGACTTCTTTTCTTGAAATAGCCC
>CAZWPU010000252.1:0-2597 GCA_964635605.1 uncultured Bacteroidales bacterium
AATTAGGCTCTAACACAAAAATCGTTTATAAAGAAAATGGCGATAAAAAGAAAGATAAAGTAAGGAATGATTACAATCTTAATCCTTTCAGATACGGAGTTACTGCTCGTTTTGGTGTAGGAGACTGGCTGGTTTATGGAACATATTATTTAACCCCGTTGTTTGAGAAAAACAAAGGGCCTGAATTGTATCCTATTTCGGTAGGTTTAGCCCTTTCATTTGAATAATAAAAAAAATTAAAATTTATAGATAAGTCATCATAAAACGATGACTTATTTTTTTATATGCATATTTAATAATAAATTACTTTATATAATTATAATTAATAAGCTAAAATAAAGTATATTATATTATTTCATATAAAAATATAATAGTTAAGGTTTTAAAATTGAGCAAAATATTATTTTTTCGTTTTTAAGAACCTTTATTGTATCTTTCCGTAACATATATGATCTACCCTTAAATTGATATTTGTATATGAGGGAAAAATTATTTTTTTTATTTTATTGTTTATTCCTTGCACTTTCTTTAAGTGCTCAACAAAGCTCACTGGATAGTTTTTTACTGGCCCATGAGCATGAGCACGATACAACAAAAATAGATTTGCTATTGGAAGAGTATTTTTCCAAATATATCCGGGGAGAGGTGCATGACGGCGAGGAATGCCTGGATAAAGCCCTGGCGATTGCTGAAGATTGTGAATGTTTGTGGAGTGAAGGGAAAGTCTTGCTTAAGTATGGAGATTATTTCAAGATTTCTGGAGATTATGATCAGGCAGTGGATTATTACTTGGAGGCCAAAAAAATATTTACCGATCTAAAAAAAGTAAAAGCGTTGGGAACGTTATTTAACAATTTGGGCGCTACCTATGAGAATATGGGGAAATATGAGGAAGCGATGTCCAACCTTATGGAAGCTTTAGCCATTTACGAATCGATAAATGATTTGTATAGTATTGCAAAAACCTATGTTAATTTAGGGCTTCTTTACTTCCGGCAAGAGGAATACGATAAGAGCCTTGAGTTCTATAATCGTTCTTTGCAAATAAAGCGATCGTTAAACGATCAGGAAGGGATTGCTTTACTCTATAACAATATAGCCATTGTAAATTATTATACTGAAAATTATGACAGTGTTAGGTACTATTTTCAGAAAGCCTATGATATTTATGAAAGGGAAGGGAATAAGAGGAATCAGGTTATGGCCTTATCGAATTTGGCAGAAATTTACAGTGTGTTGGGCCAAAAAGACAAAGCCCTTGAGAGCTATTTTGATGTTTTGAAACTGGAAAAGGAATTGGGAGAAAAGGCTCAGGTTGCAAAAACCTATTTCCTCATTGGTAATTTGTATTACAACCGAGAAGAGACTGGGGAAGCGAAAAGCTATTTCTTGCGATCACTTTCGACAGCAAAGGAGGTAAATGCTTTGGTAGATATTAAGGATGCCTGTTACTCGTTAGCCGAAGTTTATAAAGAAGAGAATGATTATAAATCGGCGCTGGAATATTTTGAGCTCTATCATACTTACCATGACAGTATTTTTAATGCAGAGAAGTCAAAGCAGATCAAAGAAATTGAAACTCAATATGAAACCCGGAAAAAAGAACAACGAATTAAAATTTTGGAAAACGAAAAAATCATTAGCGATTTGCGAATCAAAAGACAACAATTTTTAATCTTTTCAGTGATTCTCGGATTGTTAATTATTTCTTCGTTTATACTGGTTTTATTTAATCGAAACAAGAAAATTCGGTTGGCTAACGATAAACTTTCTTATCAGAAGAAACAAATTACTGATAGTATTGAATATGCAAGTAAGATTCAAACCGCTATTTTACCCCCCGATGATTATATTACTCAATTAATAACCGAACATTTTATTTTTTATAAACCCCGCGATATTGTTAGTGGAGACTTTTACTGGGTTACCGAAAAAAACAATAAAATTGTTGTGGCAGTAGTTGACTGTACCGGACATGGAGTGCCCGGGGCCTTTATGAGTATGTTGGGAACAGCATTTTTAAACGAAATTGTTAATTCGGATTTTGATCAGAAAGCAAACAGCATTTTAAATCAACTGCGAAACTATATTAAAAAATCATTACATCAAACCGGCAAAGATGATGAAACCAAAGACGGCATGGATATTTCGCTTTGTATTATCGATAAAAATAAAGGAACATTACAGTTTGCCGGAGCTTATAATTCGCTCTTTCTTATAAGTAATAATAAACCCTTAATGATTAAAGGCGACAGAATGCCTATTGGTATCTACATGAAAGAGAAAGATACATTTACTAATCACGAAATAGACATTCAACCGGGTGATATGTTTTACATGTTTACCGATGGTTACATTGACCAATTTGGGGGGGATAATAGACGAAAATTTCGAATAGCCCCTTTCAGAGAATTGCTTGTTGCTATTCATGATAAACCAATGGATGAGCAGAAAATGATACTTAAAACAACATTTAACCAATGGAAAGGTCAACAGGAACAAATTGATGATGTTTTAGTATTTGGATTTAGAATTTGACAGTTCACCAGAAGATTTATTATCTTAGCGGAAAAATAAATTATAATTAATAAAAACAG
>CAZWPU010000253.1:0-2595 GCA_964635605.1 uncultured Bacteroidales bacterium
CACACGAAACAGCGGTTATTGACGAAGGGTGCCGGATTGGTGAAGGAACCAAAATCTGGCATTTTTCGCATATCATGAAAAACAGTATTATTGGAGAAAACTGTAATATCGGCCAAAATGTAGTGGTATCGCCTGAAGTTGTTTTAGGGAATAAGGTGAAAGTGCAGAATAATGTTTCCATTTATACCGGTGTGATTTGCGAAGATGAAGTTTTTTTAGGCCCCTCGATGGTTTTTACGAATATTACCAATCCCAGAAGTGCTATCATTCGACGCGATCAATATGAAAAAACCAGGGTTAAAAAAGGCGCTTCCATTGGGGCCAATGCAACCATTGTTTGCGGGCATGATATTGGCGAATATGCTTTTATCGGTGCAGGAGCTGTGGTGGTTAAAGATGTTAAACCCTATGCACTGGTTGTGGGTAATCCTTCCAGACAAATTGGCTGGATGAGCGAGTATGGTCATCGGTTACAATTTGATGACCAAGGAATTGCGTATTGCCCGGAAAGCAAGGAGAAATATGTACTGGAAAACGACCAGGTGAGAAAAGTAAAATAAACAAAGGAAGAAAAAGGAAATACATCCATGAAAAAAATATTAATAACCGGAACGGCTGGTTTTATTGGTTTTCATTTAACGAATGCCTTATTAAAAAATGGTTACACCATTGTTGGCTTAGATAATATCAACGATTATTATGATGTAAACCTTAAATATGGGCGGTTAAGCGAAGCAGGAATTAAAAAAGAACAAATAAAATACAATCAAAAAGTTGTTTCGCAAAAATCTAATCACTATCAATTTATTCAGCTTAATCTCGAAGATAAAGAAAATATCTATCGGCTATTTGAGCAGGAAAATTTTGATGCAGTTATAAATTTGGCGGCTCAGGCTGGTGTGCGTTATAGTTTACAAAATCCTCATGCCTACATTGAAAGTAATATTATTGGTTTTACGAATATCATAGAAGCATGCCGCCACAACAAAATAAAACATTTGGTGTACGCCAGCAGCTCGAGTGTTTACGGATTAAACGACAAAATGCCTTTTTCGGTCAATGATAATGTGGATCACCCCATCAGTTTGTATGCTGCCAGCAAAAAAGCCAATGAGCTTATGGCCCATACATACAGCTATTTATATCAAATTCCAACTACGGGATTACGTTTTTTTACCGTTTACGGCCCTTGGGGACGGCCCGATATGGCACTATTTATTTTTACTAAAGCCATAGTAGAAGGAAAACCTATTGATGTTTACAATCATGGTAACATGCAACGCGATTTTACCTATATTGATGATATCGTAAATGGCATTATCAATGTATTGAAAAATCCACCCAAGCCAAAAACCAACAACGAATTACCTTCCGAATCGGTTGCTCCATATAAAATTTATAATATCGGGAACAATGCACCCGTAAAGTTGATGGATTTTATTGAAGCCATTGAAGAAGAGCTTGAGATTAAAGCTGAAAAAAATTTAATGCCCATACAGCCCGGCGATGTGGAAAAAACATGGGCCGATGTTTCGGGTTTAATAAATGATTTTAACTATAAGCCAAATACTGATATTCGTGTAGGGGTGAAAAAATTTATAGCGTGGTACAAAGATTTTTATAAACTCAACAAATAATAAAAAGTATATTTAAAATGGTTAAAAACAACAAAAAATTTGCACTCATCGGTGTTGCCGGATACATTGCCGAACGGCACTTACGTGCGATAAAAGATACAGGAAACACATTGGTGGCTACGTTAGATAAGTTTGATTGTGTGGGAAAAATTGACAGTTATTTTCCGGATTCGGATTTTTTTACCGAATACGAACGGTTCGACCGCCATATTGATAAACTAAAACGCAAAGGCAAAAAAATTGACTATGTAAGTATTTGTACTCCCAACTATTTACATGATTCGCATATCCGTTTTGCCTTACGGCAAGGTGCGGAAGCCATTTGTGAAAAACCGGTGGTTTTGAATCCCTGGAATATTGATGCTTTGCAGGAGATAGAAAAGGAAACCGGGAAAAAGGTAAACAACATTTTACAGCTTCGGCTACATCCATCGATCATTGCCTTAAAACAAAAAATTGACCAGGCACCTAAAGATAAAGTGTTTGATGTTGACTTAACGTATATCACTTCGCGCGGGAACTGGTATTTTATCTCCTGGAAAGGAGATTTGGAAAAATCGGGTGGTGTGGCTACAAATATCGGTGTTCATTTTTACGATATGCTCACCTGGATTTTTGGCGATGTGAAAGAAAATATTGTCCATTTATCGAAAGACCGTAAAGCAGCCGGTTATTTAAAGCTGGAAAAAGCAAATGTACGCTGGTTTTTAAGTGTAGATTATGATGATTTACCCAAAGATATTAAACAAAAAGGACAACGTACTTACCGTTCCATAACGGTTGAAAACGAGGAGATTGAATTTAGTGGCGGTTTTACGGATTTACATACCCAAACATACCAGCAAATATTAGAAGGCAAAGGGTTTGGACTGGAAGAGACCAAAAAATCTATCGAAACGGTTTTTCAGATTCGGAATGCAACGCCTGTGGGATTAAGAGGCGATTATCATCCGATATT
>CAZWPU010000254.1:0-2593 GCA_964635605.1 uncultured Bacteroidales bacterium
ACATCGTGATCTTGCAAAACAGCTCTTAAAAGATCCGACAGCTTGAGAAGATAATCATAAGCAATTTCCTTATTATCATTCATGATATGTGCTCCAATACTTGAAACAACATTAAAGGTAAAATGAGGATCGAATTGTTTAATTAATTGATTTAAATGCAGTTTTGTATAATACCGTTGATTCTCTTCCAACCTCTCTTTTTTCCGGTGTTTTTTCTTCAAATAAAGGAGTGTCATAAAAATGACTATAAAAGTTAGAATAAGAACAATTAGTATTTTAAAAATTAATGTTTGCCAAAAGGCCGGTTTAATAATAACCACCAATTCGGCAGGTTTTTCTGTCCTTACCCCTATACTATTCGAAGCGTATAGCTGAAATGTATAATGACCGGGACTTATATCCTGAAATTCAATCATTCGTTCATTCGTGGGTGAAGACCATTCATTTTGATGTCCTAACAAACGGTACTGATAATTTACTCCTTCAGGGTTTCTTGTTGAAATAGCGGTATAACTGATTCTAAAAGTATTGTTGTGATGATTTAAAAATAAGGTATCGTCTGGTTTATCATCATAATTATTGATAAATTTAATCTGTTTCCATTGAAGTGAATCATCTAAAATATCTACCGATTGTAAATAAACTAAAGGTGACTTTTCATTTTTATCTAACTTTTCAGGATCAAAACGAACGACCGAATTGGTTGTGTTTATCCAATAAAATCCTTTACTGTCCTTTAGAATACCATTTTGTCTGCATTCATGACCTAAATAACCCTCATTTTTATCTATAATCCTATAATAAAGCTTTTCATTATTGAAAAGTTTATTTAAGTCTATAATGACCAAATCATTTATTCTGCCTACCAGAAGTTGATCTTTATTCATGACTTTAATAAACTTTACTACATCATTCAAAGCTCCAGGCAAGACATGAATAAATGAATCCTTTGCATAGCTGTAATAAAACAGGCCCTCAAAACCACCCAGCCATACATTTCCTGTACTATCAACATCTGTGGTAAATCCATCTTTTATGGGGACTTTTTCCTGATCAAAGTAATAAAAATCATTGTCCTTAAACCGGAGAACTGTTTTTGAGGTTACGAACCAGTAATACCCCTTTTGATCATAAGAAATACCCATAACATAGCCATCTTTGCCAGGGATAAGATTTTTATATTGTTTTATTATACCATTTTGATTATAGAAAAGTCCTTGGACTGTACCTACCATAATTTCTTTATTAACAGAGTTCTCAAATACTATTTCTGTTTGTCCCCTGACCCACTCAACATCCGAAAATTGATTATCCTCCCATTTTATTACTCCACTATTGCTTGGAAAATAGAGGGTTCCGTTCGAAAGCTTTGTTGCCCCTACATAAAGTGCTTCATTTCTCACATCAAAAATTTCATTTCGATCATACATTTTTCCCCCATCATACATCTGCAAACCTTTAGTAAAAGATGCGAACCAAATATTTCCAATATCATCTTCTACCACAGACCAAATATTCTCATTTAAACCATGTGCTGGAGTAAAATTCAAAAAAGCATCTGAATAATATTTAAAGAGTCCTCCTTCTGAGCTTACCCACATTATACTATCCCTATCGATAAAGGAGTTGTTAAAATGCTCATGTTCCCATTTTAGTTTTGCAATAGTCCTGGGATTAATTATATAAACACTCCCATTACCTTGTCTATGATATACCCCTGAGATGAGTATATTATCTTGTGCAAAAGTTTCTAGGTTTTCTAAATCTAATAATTCTTTAAGCGGTTGATAAATTAAATTATAGTTATTATAAAATCTTGATAAGGAAGCTAAATTATCTATGGAGTAGTCAGGAGTAAGATCCTCTAATATGTTATCATTCCATCGGTAAATTTTATTTTCAGTACCAATTAATATTCCATCCTGGTTTTTAGATACCCGGTAATTTAATATACTTAATGAATCTATTAAAAGATTATTTTTTGAGTGATTCGTATAAATTCCATCCTTAAAGCTAATTAAGTCTCTATTGTTTTGGTAAATATCACAGAACCATAAACGATGATTAAAAAAAACAAGATTTTCACCTAAATAATTAGATTGAAACGTATCCTGCGGAGGATAAAATATAAAGTGATTTCCATTAAATTTAGAAATTCCTGATTTGCTTAAAACCCAAATTACACCTTCTGAGTCTTCCAAAACATCTATGACTTTAGAATCCGGGAGTCCATCTTCTTTAGTATAATTTATAAATTCAATTCCATCAAACTGGGAAATTCCATGTTTAGTAACTATCCACAAAAAACCTTTACTATCCTGAATGGTTCTCATTACCTGTGTTTGTGGTAGCCCATTTGCAGTAGTATATTTTTTAAAGGAAAGTTCTTGTGCATTGATACCGTTAACTGAAAAAATACAAATTAAAATTATGCAGACAAGCCTGTTCATTAATAAAAGATTATATTTATAAGAGGTAAAAACTATTTTTAACTCACTATTTCTATATAAATCTATTAATTTTTTATTTAAACATCATCATTGATTGACAAAAACTTCATCTTAATGAGGCTATCTTTCTGCAAATCAAAAAA
>CAZWPU010000255.1:0-2588 GCA_964635605.1 uncultured Bacteroidales bacterium
TGAAAGTAAATTTGCAAGAAAATTTAGTTATTGTGAAAAGGAATAATTATTTTTGGTGTTTCTTATTTTAAATCATTATAAATAATAATAATTATGGGATATTTATTTACATCTGAATCTGTCTCTGAGGGACACCCGGACAAGGTTGCTGATCAAATATCCGATGCTTTGTTAGATGAATTTCTTCGTCGCGATCCCGATTCGAAGGTTGCTTGCGAAACGCTAGTTACCACCGGGTTGGTTGTTTTAAGCGGAGAGGTAAAAACAACTGCATACGTAGATGTTCAGGAGATTGCCCGAAGAGTTATTAAACGAATTGGTTATACCAAGCCTAACTATCGATTTGATTCAGAGTCTTGTGGTGTTATTTCTACCATCCATGAACAATCACCTGATATCAACCAGGGTGTTGTAAGGGGAAAAGAAGAAGACCAGGGTGCTGGCGACCAGGGAATGATGTTTGGCTATGCCAACAAAGAAACCGATGATTACATGCCTTTGGCATTAGTGCTTTCGCATGTTTTATTGCAAGAATTGGCCAAAATTCGGCGCGAAGGGCGCGAAATGCATTACCTGAGGCCCGATTCAAAATCGCAGGTTACCATTGAGTATAACGATCAAAACGAGCCGGTTAAGATACATACGATTGTGGTTTCTACGCAACATGATGATTTTGCCGAAGAGCAAAAGATGCTGGAAACCATTAAAAATGATGTTAAGAATATTTTAATTCCTCGTGCCAAGACTCGTTTCTCGGAAAGGGTACAAAAATTATTTACCGACGATATTATTTTGCATGTCAATCCAACCGGTAAGTTTGTTATCGGTGGGCCACATGGTGATACCGGCCTTACCGGGCGAAAAATTATTGTTGACACCTACGGAGGAAAAGGAGCCCATGGAGGCGGAGCGTTCTCGGGTAAAGATTCGTCGAAAGTTGACCGTTCGGCTGCTTATGCAGCACGCCATATTGCCAAAAATATTGTTGCTGCAGGCGTTGCCGAAGAAGCACTGATACAGGTAGCCTATGCTATTGGCGTTGCCGAACCGGTAGGCCTTTACGTTAACACTTTTGGTACAGCCAACGTTAACCTAAATGACGGCCAGATTGCCGATGAAATTAAAAAGTTATTTGATATGCGCCCGGCAGCAATCGTGAAAAGGTTGGGGTTAAAATATCCTGTTTTTGAAGAAACCGCAGCATACGGACATATGGGACGTGATTACAAGAAAGAAAAAGTTACATTGGTTGAAGGAAGCAATGGATACAACGGACATTCTTATGAAAAAGAGGTGGAATTTTTTGCCTGGGAAAAGATTGATTATGTCGATAAGGTTAAAGCAGCTTTTGGATTGTAAAAAAATAGCTATCATGATATAGTAAATATTATGCCATACAAATTTGAAGTATGGCATTTTTTTTTAATTTCGATAGTGATTAATTTTATAGGATGATAAAAATTGTTACGATAGTAGGTGCTCGTCCACAGATTATTAAAGCTGCCGCTTTAAGCCGGGCGATAAAAAACCATTTTAAGAATCAAATCAACGAGGTAATTGTACATACAGGTCAGCATTATGACCATAACATGTCGCAGGTTTTTTTCGATGAGTTGCAGATTCCGCAACCGGATATTAATTTAAATATTGGCTCAGCATCGCATGGCATACAGACGGCAAAAATGATTCAGGGCATCGAAAAAATATTGCTCGAGCGAAAACCAAATGCCATTGTTTTGTATGGTGATACCAACTCTACTCTTGCAGGAGCCATTGCAGCCTCAAAAATTCATGTGCCCGTAGTACATATCGAAGCCGGTTTACGATCGTTCAATAAATCCATGCCCGAAGAGATCAATCGTATCATGTGCGATCATGTTTCTACCTTATTGTTTACCCCCACAAAAGCAGGATTAACCAACTTGCAAAACGAAGGGTTTGAACTACATCGTAGCAAATCTTATTCGGTCGATCATCCCGGTGTTTTTCATTGTGGGGATGTGATGTACGACAATTCTCTTTATTTTGCCCGGATGGCGGAAACACAATCTGCCATTTTTAATCATTTTAAAACCAAATTAAACCAGTATATTTTAGCTACCATACATCGCGATCATAATACCGATCAGCCCGAACGGCTGGAAGCGATCTTTGGGGCAATTCATCAAATCGCTACCGGGGATGAGGTTGATGTATTTATTCCTCTCCATCCGCGAACCAAAAAGTTGTTGCCAGAAAATTTAACACCTTCCTTATATCAAAAAATTACGGAGAATAAGCGAATAATGATTTCGAAGCCGGTATCTTTTTTAGATATGATTAACCTGGAAAAAAATGCATCCATGATCATGACCGATTCGGGGGGAGTGCAAAAAGAAGCTTACTTTTTTCGTAAGCCAGTGATTATTTTAAGGCCACAAACCGAGTGGGTGGAGATTGTGGAAGAGGGTGCCGGAAAAATTTGTGATGCCAACCAGCAGAAAATCAATGAAGCTTTTCAAGCTTTTCGTTCAGATCAGATGATTCATTTTCCACCTATCTTTGGCGACGGAAAAGCAGCGGAGTTTATTGCCCGCAAGATGGTGGAG
>CAZWPU010000256.1:0-2585 GCA_964635605.1 uncultured Bacteroidales bacterium
ATTGGATTACAAGCGGTGAAACTGCTGGAGAACCAACCAGTATGGATGTAAGTGTTTATTTAACACCATTTGAGTTTACCGTTGATTTTAGCAATTCAGGGAACAATGCTAGTGTAGGTGCTTCAATTATTTTTGATAACAGTCAACTATTTTCAACTGGACTTTCTGCCTTTTTTGAAGAACCTGATTTAGATGACACTCCATTAACAATAAATGGGTATCTTCAGTTTTTAAATGTTAGATTTAATGTAAGCATTAATGCTAAAACTATTGAAGAAATATTTGAGGATATGGAGGAGGAGCCTTATCCATATAACACTCCTGAAGAGTTAGTTGCAGCTTTAAATAAGGAATTTGATGCAAATGTAACTGTTGATGGTGTTAAAGCTGCTGATATTGAATTAGCGGTAAATGAAAATACACAAGCAATAGATATTGTTTTTGTTTATTCCGATGGTTCAACTGAATCAGCTCAACCTTATTTCAGCGAATTTGCCAGCAGTATAGGTACATTCTTTACTTCGCTGGAAACTTACTACAGTAACTGGTAATAAATAACTACCGGTTAATAGAATTTAAAACGGCTGATCCAGCAGGGTCAGCCGTTTGTTGTTTTTATACCCGTGCTTTGTGAAGTTCAATTACGGTTATTTCCGGTGGCATACCCACACGACCGGGAAAACCGATATATCCAAAACCACGGTTAACATATAAATATTGATTGTTTTCCCGGTATAAACCTGCCCAACGCGGATATTTAAATTTAGCGGGGCTCCACTGTTTTTTGCCAATATTAATTCCAAATTGCATTCCATGGGTATGTCCCGAAAGGGTTAGATCAATATCCGTATCTTTTATAACTTCGGCATCCCAATGCGATGGATCATGGGACATTAATAGCTTGAAACCCGATTCTTTTAATCCATGCATGGCCAATTTTAAATCGCCGTATTGCGGAAAAGGAGGCAACCCCCAATTTTCAATTCCAATTAGAGTAAATTTTTCATGGTTTACTTCTATTTCGCTGCTTTCATTTAATAGTAGTTTAAAACCAATATCCCGGTGTGACTGTTTTATGCGTTCCAGATTCTTTATCTTCTCATCTTCATCTTTCCAGTCATAATAATCGCCATAATCATGATTTCCCAGGATGGAGTACATTCCGTACTTAGCTTTCATTTTCTTAAATATGGGAATCCAGCCGTTAAGCTCCTCTGCAAAATTATTTACCAGGTCACCGGTAAATAATATCATATCCGGATTTTGTTCATTAATAAGTTCTACAGCTTTTTTTACCTGTCCTTCATGGCCATAAAAACTTCCAATATGGATATCAGATATCTGAATAATTTTAAAACCATCAAAAGATGCGGGGAGGTTCTTGAAGGATAATTTTTCATGAGAAATTCTGAAATTAAAACGCCCTTTAGCCATTCCATATAAAATAGAGGCAAAAGGAATCGCTGCTGTAATAATCCCTATTTGGGTTAAAAATTTTGCTCTGGATATTTCTTGTACATTCCCCGAAACAGGAATATTGCCATTAGCGGAAAATTTATGCACCAATAATTTCCCGATATGCATAATATCGTCGGCAAGATGAAAAATAATAAATACCAGCTTGGGGACATAGAAAAGAATAAAAAATCCGCCAAGGAGGAAAAAGTTTTTAAATATTGCCGGTTCTCTTTCAAAAGGAGCTAAGGCTCTGTAATAAATTAAAAAGAACAACAACAAAAGGGGAATAAACCAGTAAAATATATAGATCCCATATTTTATAATATTATTATCCATTCCGGATACAAGAAGTTTTATGCCTTTGAATGAGTATAAATCAACAACAAGGATAAATACAAGTACAAAGAGGGTTATCATGATAAATTTTTCTTTCATATATTTTTTTTCATCTACCTTTCAACAAATAAATGCTTTGAAAAGCCTATTTTTTTGCAAAATTATATCTTTAAATGATGTTTGGATATCATTTGTTAATAAAACGTAAATTTTTTATTATTGTTTAATGATTCCTAAAGATTTAATTTTTAATGAATTAGTTTTTAAAGCCGTTCGTAGCAGTGGTAGCGGTGGGCAAAATGTGAATAAAGTATCCACTAAGGTCGAGTTACGGTTTGATGTTGAGCATTCTGAATTTTTAACCGGGGATGAAAAAGCCAGGATTTTTAAAAAGTTAAAAAACAGAATTTCCAACGAAGGCATTTTGATCATTACTTCTGATAAAGAGCGTACTCAGTTAAGAAATAAAAACAAGGCGGTTGAACTGTTTTTTGATTTACTTGAGCAAGCACTGAAAAAACCGAAAAAGCGTAAAAAAACCAAACCTACCCGCGCTTCCAAAGAAAAAAGATTGAAAGAGAAAAAAGTGCAGTCGGAAAAGAAACAATTAAGAAAGGGCGAATTATAGATCAGAGTTTTTAGAATAAAAATGAGCGAGAAACGGGTTTCGAACCCGCGACCTTCAGCTTGGGAAGCTGACGCTCTACCTACTGAGCTATTCTCGCATGTACAAAATAAAATTACTAAAAAAAAGTTTTCCTTGTTTATATAGTGAGCAGAATTTTTTTTAA
>CAZWPU010000257.1:0-2580 GCA_964635605.1 uncultured Bacteroidales bacterium
GGTGCTACGAAATAATTTGATATTCATAATTTGTTGTTTTATTTATTGTTACCAATGAAAACAATTTTTAGTAAAATTAACACTTTTTTTTAAAAATCAAAATTTCAATTTATGTATACCAATTTATAGTTTAGCCTATATACGTATAGACTTTTAAATTGGTTATAAAATATTCTGTTTTTTTTAACTAATTTAATAAATTATAATATTATTAGCTAATTATTTTAGTTGATTTGTTCTAATTTTGTCAACGATAGGCACTAACTTACTTCTAATAAAAATACGGTTTAATGAATAACAAAGAGTTAATTAAAAATTTACAATCATCAAAAACAGAGACTGTTATTACAGCGCTAAAATTTATTGCAACCGAGGGGAATAAAGAATTGCTTTCTGAAGTTATTACGCTTCTCCATCAAACAAATAATAAAAACATACAAGAAGAGATTATTAAAATAATTGAAAATTTAAAAGACCAAAAGAGTGTCCCCATATTAATTGAAACTATTAATGACGAAAAATACATTCATGAGTTATCTATTTTAGTTTCGGCTTGCTGGAAGAATGGCCTTAATTATGAAGACTATGTTGAAACATTTGTTAAGATTTTTATCGATGAAGATTTTCAAATGGCTTTTGATGCTTTTACAGTAATTGACAACATGGATAATATAAAAGAAAACAATGCTAACCGATGTTTAATTAAACTAGGAAATGCTATTGAAAATATAAGTATTGACAAACGTCCATTATTTAGAGAATTAATAAATATCATTAAAGATAAAAAAGAAAACCCTGCCCCTTAGCAGGGTTTATTATTGATTAATGAATACTCGAAAAGTATTTCATAAATTGAGATCGCTCATACACTAAAGGGTCTTCAATCTTATGGTAGCTCATTTTTCCTCTAAATTCATCAATATGCTCAAATCCTTGCTTTTCCATCCACGATTCAACATCATATATAATATTTTCTAAATGATCAATTCCATTTTCATATAGAGTTGAGCATACTTGTATAACTTTTGCACCTGCTAAAATTTGTTTTATCACCGCTTTTCCATCATGAATTCCGGTAGAAGCAGCAATATCTAATCCTGAAATTTTTGAGGATACAATACCTACCCAACGGAGAGTATCTCTATTATCTGATGGTGAGCTAAATACTTCTGAGGCTACAAATTTTAAATTATCTACATCAATATCGGGTGCATAAAAACGATTAAATAAAATCACTCCAGGGACATGCAGTTTTTGAATAAATCCAACTAGATTAGTAAAGTGAGGGCCTAATTTAAATGCATATGGGATCGTCAATATTGTTTTTAATTTATTAGCCAGGTCAAAATAGATATTTTCATACTTTTCGCCGCTTGCATTTCTGTCATTGGGTAAAATAAAAACATTTACTTCTAATGCATCGGCACCTGCATTTTCAATTTGTTTTGCAAAATCCACCCAGTCTTTTGCAGAAACACAATTAATACTGGCTATTACAGGAATATTAACTTCAGCTTTTGCTTTTTTTATTAAATCCAAATATTCCTGAACCGTATTGTTTTTGGTATAATATTTAACATAATCCAATGCTTCAGGCGAATCGGATGTTTCGGCCAAAGAACCAGCTTCGTAATTTATTTGTTCTTCGAAAAGGGATTTTAAAACAATAGCACCAGCTCCTTTTTTTTCAATTTCTTTTATTTTATCTATTGAGCTTGTTAATCCTGAACTACCAACAATAACGGGATTTTTTAATTTTAAACCTAAATAAGTGGTTTCTAACTGACTCATAATAATCTATTTATTTACTAATTTTAATAATTTCTGGGTCCAAAAAGAAGGCTTCCAATACGTATAATATTTGCTCCTTCTTCGATAGCAATTCTATAATCATTCGACATTCCCATGGAAATCTTGCTAAAATTTTCTTTGTTTTGAAAATATTGTTTTTTTAACTCATTAAAGATATAAACTAATTCTTTAAATTCGTTACGAATTAAATCGGTATTTTCAGTAAAACTTGCCATGCCCATCACTCCTCTCACATTAACATGTTCTAAATCATTATATTCGGGTGAAACCAAAAACTCTTTAGCCTCATCCAAATCCAATCCGAATTTTGTTTCTTCTTTGGCAATATGAAATTGTAGAAGACAATCAATTTTTCGATTATTTTTACGTCCTTCTTTGTTAATTACTTTTAATAATTTAAACTTATCCACTCCATGAATCATAGCAACAAAGGGTGCAATATATTTAACCTTATTGCTTTGCAAATGCCCAATCATATGCCATTCAATATCCTTGGGCAGTTCTTCATATTTTTCAAGTAACTCCTGAACTTTGTTTTCTCCAAAAACCCGGTATCCGGCATTGTAAGCATCAAGAATAGTTTCAACCGGTTTTGTTTTGGATACAGCAATAAGTTTAACATGCGATGGAATTTCTTCTTCCACAAAATGCTGAATATTATCTGCAACACTCATATCTAAAATTTTTAATCTAATTTAACATATCAAAATTAAGAAAAAAAGTAATGCTTAAAAAGAACATTTCAAAATGTATATTACAATCATCAAA
>CAZWPU010000258.1:0-2579 GCA_964635605.1 uncultured Bacteroidales bacterium
TATTTTTTTGGTCTATCAATCGTTTTATCGCTACTACATGCGCTTTGGCCAAATCCACTACATTAATATAATCACGAATAGCTGTTCCGTCGGGGGTATTATAATCGTCGCCAAACACGTTTAATTCCTCGCGAATTCCGATAGCTGTTTGAGTAATAAAGGGAACCAGGTTGTCGGGAACACCTAATGGCAACTCTCCTATCAATGCCGAAGGATGTGCACCTATAGGATTAAAATAACGTAATGAAATAGCTTTAAAATCCTTATGTGCATACATCACATCCTGAATAATCTCTTCAGCAATTTGTTTAGTGTTTCCGTAAGGTGAGGTTGCTTTTTTTATAGGTGCACTCTCATCGGCCGGTAGTTTATCCGGTTGGCCGTAAACCGTAGCAGAAGATGAGAATACAATATTTGGAATATGAAATGCTAACATCTCCTCCAGTAAATTCATTAATGAAACCAGGTTATTTTGATAATATTTTAACGGTTTTTCTATCGATTCTCCCACTGCTTTATAGGCAGCAAAATGGATAACAGCATCCAGTTTTTTATAAATCCTAAAGAAATTGTGCAATTTATCTTTATCACAAATATCAAACTGTTCAAAAAAAGGCCTTCTTCCAGTAATATCAGCTATTCCATCTAATACAGATTTATCCGAATTGGACAAATTATCAATAATAACTACATCAAAACCTTCGTTCATCAATTCAACCACGGTATGCGAACCAATATAACCGGCACCACCGGTAACTAATACAAGTCTATTCATGTATTTCCAATTTTTCAATACCTAACAAAATTAAACATAATAAAATTAATCGTTAACATCAAACAGAAGAAAGATATTATAACGACCTTGAGCTCTGGCATGAATATTATTGGCATTAAGAGAATTTTCAATATCTTTGTGATAGAAAATAGCAGCTTGTTGGACATTAAAAAACACATAAAAGAATTATTACTTATTGAAAACCAGGGTGTAGTAATTCCTGGCCTAGGAGGATTTGTTGCTGAATATGAGCCGGCAGCTTTCGATGTTTCTGAAAATAAATTTTTACCACCCACCCAGAAAATTCATTTTAATCCAGCATATTCTTTTAGTGATAAGAATCTTGTTGATTTTATTGCCCAAAAGGAAAAAATAGATACAGATAAAGCCAATTTGCATCTTAAAGAATTTGTTACTCAGGTTAAAAAGCAATTAAAAGCGGGGAAAGATGTTGATTTTCCGGAGATAGGAACACTCCACCGGAATCCTAAGGGAAATATTCTGTTTACCTGGGACAAACGGTCAAACCTATTGGCAGAGGCTTTTGGTTTAAAAAATTTAGCAGCCAAACCCATTGAGCAACCAGCTAGGCCAACTGTTGCGATTAAGAAAAAATCTAAAACCGTCAAAAAAATTTTTATTGCTATTGTTTCGGCTGCAGCCATTTTAATAATTATTGTCTTAAGCTGGTATTTAACCGATGGTTATAAAAATTTTGATTTTATAGCATCAAACAAATCTATTCCTAAAAAAAATAACGCAGTAAAAAAACCTAAGTCAAAAACTTATCTTGACAGCATAGCCAAGGCAGACAGTATAAAAGCAGTTATTAATGAAACCATTGATGAAACAACGGATAAAAAAGAAGCGCTATTTTATCAGGAACCGGAAATAAAACCAGCAAAAGACCAACAGCAATTTCTCCAATTTCATATTATCGCAGGAAGTTTTAAAAAAATGGAAAATGCAGAAAAATATTGCAGCGATTTAAAAACAATGGGCTATGAACCTGAAATTATTGAATCAGGCAAAAATCTTCTCCGAATATCTATCTATTCATATCCTGATGAAATATCAGCATTAAAAAAATTATACAAGCTACGTGAGACTTCGGAAATAAAATCGGTTTGGATTTTAAAAACTCTTTAATTTTTGGGTAATATCATCCCCTCTTGAAACATCAATAAATAAAGTTTTTAACCCCAGTTTATTTGCTGATTCAATATTTTCGGCAGAATCATCAACAAATAGGGTTTCTATTGGTTTCAGGTTACTATCTTTTATTACATATTTAAAAACTTCCAAATCGGGTTTTCGCATACCCATATCAAACGAATAATAGACCTTTTCGAACAGGCTCTTTAATTCAATTCCATATTGGTATTTTAAATCCTGATTATATTTATGATAATGAATAATATTGGTATTACTTAAAAGAAATAACCGATATTTCGATTTCAAATTTTGAAGCAACTTGATCCTTTTTTTGGGAAAATCGAGCAGCATGGCATTCCAGGCATCATCTATTTTTGCCGCAGAAACATGATTGTTAAAATGAGCTTGTAAATCGATATGAAATTTTTCGGGGGTAATCAACCCTTTTTCCAAAAAATCGAATAAATCAGACTGGCGTAGCAAAGTATAACTCTCCTCAAAATTATCAAATCCCATTTCTTTCATTGCGTTTACTGTCCTATTGCTATCGATATTAATGATCACATTACCCAAATCAAAAATGATATTCTTAATTCCTTCCATGTTTATTTTTTTCTTATTTAAAGAACAAAAATAGAAAAGTTTTAAA
>CAZWPU010000259.1:0-2561 GCA_964635605.1 uncultured Bacteroidales bacterium
ATATGAAAATCAATGATTATTTATCAGCCAACCTGAATACCCATCTTATTTATGATGATGATATTAAAACTTCTGATGATGAAGGAAATCCAAGGGGAGCAAAAGTTCAATTCAAAGAAGTTTTTGGTGTGGGGCTGACCTATAAATTTTAAGTTTTTTATATTTAAATAATCTAAGCCTTTAGCCTCTGTGTTAAAGGCTTTTTTTTATGCAAGAAATTAATATTCCGCTTTAAGCCCCGAAACTTTGTCCGTTCAACAGCTGAGTTCTTAAACATTTTTTTATAAGTAGATTGATCAAGTGTTATCCAATCTTCTTCTTTAAAATTTTTAAGCTCCTCTGAAATTTTAAATTGTGATTCAAAATGAGATTTAGCCCTGCCTTCCGGCAGACAGGTTTTGTTGTTCCAGGGACAAACATCCTGACATATATCGCAGCCAAAAATCCAATCGTTCCACTTTCCTTTAAATTCCGGCGGTATTTCTCCTTTTTTTTCAATGGTTAAATAAGAAATACATTTTCGGGCATCTAACTGATAAGGTTTCAGGGCTCCTGTCGGGCATGCATCAATACATTTTGTGCAATTGCCGCAATAATCCTTAATGGGTTGGTCATACTCCAGTTCTAAGTCAATAATTAACTCTCCAATAAAAACAAAAGAACCAAATTCTTTTGATATCAAATTGGTATTTTTTCCTATCCAGCCCAATCCTGATTTTGCAGCCCAAACTTTATCCATTACCGGAGCAGAATCGACAAATGCTCTGCCGCGAACCTCTCCTATTTCTGTATTTATAAATTCCAGGAGTTTAAATAATTTATCCTTAACCACATAATGATAATCTATACCATATGCGTATTTTGAAATTTTAAAGGTATCTTCCTTTTGTTTTTCTTTAGGATAGTAGTTGTATAAAACAGAAATAACAGATTTTGACCCTTCGATCAGTTTTCTGGGATCAACACGCTTTTCGAAATGGTTTTCCATGTATTGCATTTCTCCATGGAAACTTTTGTTAATCCATTCTTTTAATTGTTTAGATTCTTTTTCCAGACACTCAGCTTTGGATATACCAATTGCCGAAAAGCCTGATTCAAGAGCTTTTTGCTTTATTTTGCGGGTATTTAAAATGATATGATTCATTAATAGCCATCAATACACTAATTTCCGAAGGTACACAAAATACGGGAATCAATTTAGGCAAAAAGGCATTTAATAATACAGAGATATTTTACAATGGGAATAACTACAATAACCCTAAATCCAGCATAGCTTCTTCGCTCATCATGCTTTTATCCCAGGGGGGATCAAAAACCAGATTTATTTTGGCTTCTTTGACCTCATTTATGGCATTGATTTTTTCATGTACTTCGTTCAGCAACTGGTCGGCCATAGGACAGTTGGGTGCTGTTAAGGTCATTTTTATTTCAACCTTATTGTCATCATCAACATCAATGGCATAGATTAATCCCAGGTCGTAAATATCTACCGGAATTTCCGGGTCGTATATTGTTTTTAATGTTTTAACAATTTCAGCCTCTAAAGCCATTAAATTATTTTCTTCCATCATAAACCTCCTTTACTGATTCATCTTTGCATTGTATGCCATAGCATATAACTTCATCTGCTTAACCATTGCCAATAAACCATTTGAGCGTGTGGGCGAAAGATTTTGTTGCAATCCTATTTTATCAATAAAATATAAATCGGCATTCATAATTTCTTTGGGTTCTAAAGCGCTTAGAACACGAACTAAAAGAGCTGCAATACCTTTGGTAATAATGGCATCACTGTCGGCTGTAAATTTCACTTTATCTCCGTCCAACTCTGCATAAAGCCAAACCTTCGACTGGCATCCCTCAATCAAATATTCTTTCGTTTTATATTTGGGATCAATAACCGGAAGATCTTTACTCAGCTCTATTAAATAGTTGTATTTGTCCATCCAGTCATCGAAAATCAAAAATTCTTCAATAATTTCGTCTTGTCTTTCTTGTAAAGTCATAATAATATTACAATTTAACCAAACATTTGTTTAACAGTCATTAATGCTTCGCATAACCGGTCAACTTCTTCTTTGGTATTATAAAATGCAAACGATGCACGAATGGTTCCTTCAATATGAAAACGATGCATTACAGGTTCGGCACAATGATGCCCGGTGCGCACGGCAACACCCATTTTATCAATAACCATTCCGGCATCATAATGATGAATATTTTCTAAAATAAAGGATATAACACTTATTTTTTTAGCTGAAGTGCCAATGATTTTTAGTCCTTCGATAGCATTTAATTTTTGGGTAGCATACTCAAGTAATTCTTTTTCATGTGCTTCTATGTTTTCTAACCCAATGCCCTGAATATATTCGATGGCTTTAGCCAGTCCAATGGCTCCAACATAATTAGGGGTTCCGGCTTCGAACTTAAAAGGGAGCTCATTAAAAGTTGTTTTTTCAAACGTAACATTTTTAATCATCTCCCCACCGGTCATAAAGGGTGGCAGTTCGTTCAACCACTTTTCTTTTCCATATAAAACACCAATGCCATTTGGACCGTAA
>CAZWPU010000260.1:0-2546 GCA_964635605.1 uncultured Bacteroidales bacterium
CCTTTTTCATATTCCGTTCCCGGTTTCGTAAAGTCTAACTCTTTGTTGAATATTTGTTCAATTTCATCTTTCTTTATTCCGGTGCCGGAGTCTTTTATCGATAAAATGAATTCATTTTTGTTTTCAATTGTTGTAATGTGTATTTCTGAATTTTTATAAGAAAATTTTATAGCATTGCTTAAAAGATTTCTCAACACGGTTCTGAGCATGTTTTCATCAATAGTTGCAAAAGTATTTAAAGATGGATTGAAATTTATTTTAATATTTTTTACAGATGCTGTGTTTTTAAGGTTAAAAACGACACTTTGGATAATCTTGTTTAAGTTAATTTCTTTAGGGACTATTTTTATTTTTTCTGATTGGGTTTTTGACCAGTCTAAAAGATTAGTTAACAAATTAAATCCGTTGTTTGATGCGGAGTTTATTTGTTGTAGATATTTTAGAATTTCTTTTTCCTTTAGTTCGTAATATTGTTCAAGCAGGATATCCGAGAACCCTATCAGGGTATTAAAAGGGTCTCTTAAATCGTGTGCAATAATAGAGAGAAGTTTATCCTTTGTTTTAACCAATTCTTGCAGTTGATTATTTTTTTCGGTTATTTTTTCTTCTGCTTTTACACGGTCGGTAATATCCCTTGCAATTCCCAATGACCCAATTACATTATTATCATCATCAAACAAAGGATTAACTGAAAATTCAAGATGCACGATTTTTCCTTTGGGTGTTTTAAATGCGTGTCTGAAAATGGGAGATTTTTTACCAGCTAACCGTTCCTGATGCATTTTTTTGGAAAATTCTTTATCTTTGGGAAGTATAAGATGGCTGTATTCATTTTTTGCAAGTTCTTCAACAGGCACTTCAAATATCCGTTCTGCAGCTCTGTTATAAAAGGTAATCTTTCGATCTAGTGAGATGCTATAAATAATATCTGAAGCTTTTTCGGCAATAAAACGATATTTTTTTTCATTTTCGCGTAATGCATCTTCAGCTTTTTTCTGCGAACTGATATCTTCAAGAAAAACAACAATCATCTCCAATTGTTTATCCGTTGACCACTGAAAATTTATATGCGAACGAACCCATAACGTATTTCCGTTTCTTTGTCTTACTCTTTTTTTAAAGCTGTATTTTTTCCCTTTAGTGTTTTTTGTTTTTTCAAATAACTCAAGTACTTCTTGTTGATCATCCGGATGGATAAGATTGATGAGGTTAAAATTTTTTAGCTCATGTAAAGTAAATCCGACAATATCCACGAATTTTTGATTAATTTTATAAAACCCTCCGTCGGGTTTGCCTATAGCTATTCCGATAGCATCGTTATTAAAAAGTAAATTCAAATGTTTTTCGTTTTGATAGACGGTGCGCCTGAATAGCTTTTCTTCAGTAATATCTTTGGAAATAATACCTAAGAATAATTCATTATTAATTTGAATATTTGTAATTAGAGTATTGATATATATTTTTTCATTTTTTGTATTACTTATACCAATGTATAAGCTTTTGTCTAATAACCTTAAATTTTTTTTATAAAAAGCATTTTGTAGGGCATTACGAATAAAATTTTTTAATTTGATATTTTTTGACACCTTCGGTAGGAGAAATTCGATAATTTCAAGGAAATTTTTCCCGATAACATCTTTTTTAGGAATATCTGTAATAGTTTCCGTTCCGGCATTCCATTCGCATATTTGATAATTTTTATCAATTAAAACAATGCCTTCTTTAGAATTAGTGAGAAGTTCATCAAAAAGTTGATGGTCGTCTTTTAGTAATTGGAGTAACCTTTTCTGCTTTAATAAATCATTCATTCCAAATTATGAATTATATAACAATAATAAATGTACTAAATTTTTGGGATTTTTAAAAGGAAGTCAGATTAACTTAATTTATTATCATCATTTTCGTATGCTTCATCGATTTTTAGGTTTGGGTTATATGAAGCTTCAACAGCGAGCTTGTCGCAACGTTCATTTTCTTTATTGTTAGCATGCCCTTTTACCCAGTGGAAAGTCACGTTGTGTTTCCTGTAAATTTTAAGAAATCGGATCCATAGATCAGGATTCTTTTTCTTTTTAAATTGTTTTTTTTCCCATGCAAACACCCATCCTTTTTCCACGGCATCTGCTACATATTTTGAGTCGGTATAAATATCTACTTCACAATGGTCGTGTTTTAGTTTCTCAAGTGCAACAATCACAGCCAGCAGCTCCATACGATTATTGGTTGTTTTGCGATAGCCCTCGGAAAGTTCTTTTCTGTGTGATCCAGACATTAAAACAATTCCGTAGCCTCCGGGGCCTGGGTTTCCTCTTGCGGAACCATCAGTATATATCGTAATTTTTATTGCCATTCAGATTTTTTCGTTAAAGATAGTAAACCTGACAGAAATAAAAAACAGACTCAGAAAGTGCTGAGCCTGTAAAATAATTATTATTATTTTTATTCAATAATGGTCATTTCTTCGATAAGATTTTTTGCTCCTGCAAATTTGTCGATAACAAATAAGATATAGCGAGCATCCACATTGATACAGCGTTGTAGTTCGG
>CAZWPU010000261.1:0-2539 GCA_964635605.1 uncultured Bacteroidales bacterium
CTGGCTGAAAGGGTATCAGGTTCTTGAGTATAAGCGTTTAATGTAAAACAAAAACCGATGATAAAAAGAGTAAATGACTTGATACCGATAATTTTCATTTTTTAAGATATTCAGAAAGTGTAATTTATAGAAAAATATAAATCAATCCTAAAATTATATAGATAATATTTTTATATACGAAGACCCGATGTACAATTGTTACACATTTTTATATTTTTTCGGTTTGTTAAAATTTTATATCTAAAATGATTAAAATCCGGCGATTGCCATATTTGTAGGAGATTATTTTCATGCATATTCCCCATTTTTTTATCCGCATTTTTATCGAAACAACAAGGGATTACATCACCTTTCCATGTAGTAACTAATGTACTCCAAATCCTGAAACATCTGTTTTTTAACTTATTTTTAATTTTTATTTGATTATTTCTTGAAGTATATCTTGAATATCGATTATTTAGTGGCAATAAATCCAATTTATCATTTACAGATTCTATCTGTGCCGTTTTTAATTCTATTTTGTTTGCACCGATAGACTTTCCAAGGGACTTAATCTCTTTAATTTGATGTTCGTTAAATCGGAAAACAAGAAATTGGATAATTATTTTCGGATGTTTTGTTTGATATTTTCTTTTAAGATTTGATAAAATCTTAATTCCGGAAATTACTTTTTGCAGTTCTCCCCCTTTTCGGTATTTTTCATAAATTTCCTGATTTACCCCATCCACCGAGATAATAATTTTGTCGAGCCCCGATTCGATAATTCTTTGTGCATTTTCGTGGGTTATAAAATGTCCGTTTGTTGACGTGCAGGTGTAAATTTTTTGTTGATGTGCATATTTAATGATATTAAAAATTTGTGGATGTAAAAATGGTTCTCCTTGAAAATAGATCATCTGGTAAAACAGCCAGGGTGAGAGGGTATCGATAATATTTTTATAATCGGACATCCTTAAATATCCTTTTTCTCTGCGTGATGAATTATTCCCTGTTGGACATTCAGGACAATGCAGATTGCAATAATTAGTTGGTTCAACTGTAAGGCTTATTGGTTTGCCCCAAAAAAAAACCCTTTTGCATACATTAGAAATAAAATAGCTGATTAATATTTTAAACGCATTAAAAAATTTGATCAAAGAAAAATAACGTATCCAATACACTTTTTGCTAATTAACTTCTAAAATTTTAAAAAGTTCATCCAATTTTGGTGTAAGAATAATCTCAGTTCTTCTGTTTTTTCTTCTTGCTTCTGAGGTTTTGAGTGGATCAATAGGTACATATTTGCTTCTTCCTGCAGCAATTATTCTACTTCCTTTTATATTGGGGTTTTCCATTAATATACGCACAATTGCTGTTGCCCTTTTTACACTTAAATCCCAGTTGTCTTTTATTGCATCGCTTGGAATATAGGGTACCTCGTCAGTATGGCCCTCAACCATAATGTTAATATCCGGATTTTTACCTAATACATCAGCCAGTTTTCTTAATGCGCTAACTCCTTTGGAGTCAACAACAGTACTTCCTGATTTAAATAAAAGTTGCTCTTCCAGTGAAACATACACCTTGCCATTTCTGACATCTACGGCCAAACCTTCATCGGCAAAACCGATTAAAGCTTTGGATACTTTATCTTTAAGTACATTAACCACAGAGTCTTTTCGATTTAAAATAGTTTCTAATTCAACCAGTCGTGCATTTTTTGACTCAAGTTCTTTTTCATAAGCATTTAGTTTATTTCTTTCAGCCCTTAAGTTATCTTCTAATTTGCGTAATTCATCTTCTTTTTCAATAATTTCTGATTGGGTGCTTTGTAACTCTTTTAATAATTTTTTTGTTTCATTTATATTCCCGGAAAGTAGCTGATCTTGAGACTCCTGTAGTTGATTGTATTGTTTGTTTATTTTATCATATTTAATTTCTACCGCATGAAGCTTTGTTGTTTTTTCCAGGCTGTCTTGTTGTAGATTTTCTATTCTTTTTTGAAGCTGCTCAGTTTTTGCTTTCAGCTCTGTATTTGTAATGGTTAGATTTTTATTCTCATTTTTTAACAATTCCCGTTCTTCTTCGCATTTTTTAGCACTTTGTTGCACCTCCTCAAATTGTTTAGCAGGCACACATCCCGAGAAAATAATTAACATGATGAAAATTAAATGGTAAGATTTGAATTTTGAATGCATATCAATAATTTTGGTTATTATGGGTTAAAGATAATAAATTTGTTAGAGCAAAGATATAAAATATGTTGTATTCCGAATACGTTAATACGAAGTTAAAATTATTCATATCTTTGCAAAGAATATTTGTATGGTATGTCAAGTGAATTATTAAAAAATATCCTTTTTCCGGAAGATTTGAAAAAATTATCTATTGAAAAACTTCCGAAGTTAAGCCAGGAGCTCAGGCAATTTATTATTGATGTAGTATCCTCTAATCCTGGGCATTTTGGTGCAAGTTTGGGTGTTATTGAACTAACTATTGCTTTACATTATGTATTTAATACCCCTTATGACAGAATTGTTTGGGATGTAGGACATCAGGC
>CAZWPU010000262.1:0-2539 GCA_964635605.1 uncultured Bacteroidales bacterium
CTCCCGGGACAAACCAGGTGGCTGCTGCCGATAAAACAATAATGAAAAATACAATAACATAGGTGTGTGGAATGGTTCTTTTCTTCTTCATAACTATTTTTGTGTTGATTTTACATAAAAATAAAGCTATAAAAATAGAATAATGTTTATACAACAAGAAATTTTTTCGTGTTATACAGATGATTTTTGTAATTTCGTAGCAGTTTAATCAATAAAAAATCAAGGTATGAAGCTGCTTATAAAAAACATAAAATCGTTGGTTAATATTCTGGATGAATCAACAAAATACGTTGCCGGAAACGAAATGCAGAAACTAGATTGTATCCAGGATGCTTATTTATGGATCGAAGAAGATCAAATTGCAGATTTTGGCAAAATGGATAAGCTAAATATCAATGATTTTGATGGCGAAACCATTGATGCAGAAGGGCGATTGGTTTTTCCATCCTTTTGCGATTCGCATACCCATCTGGTTTATGCTGGTAGCCGGGAGATTGAATATAGCGATAAAATTCGTGGTTTATCTTATGAAGAAATTGCCAAACGTGGCGGTGGAATTTTAAACTCGGCGAAATTATTGCATAATACCTCTGAAGATTCATTATACGAACAGTCGTTGGAACGAATCAATGAAATAATAAGTTTTGGAACCGGTGCTGTAGAAATAAAAAGCGGTTATGGATTAACCGTTGAAGACGAATTGAAAATGTTGAGGGTAATTAAACGGTTGAAAGATACCTCACCTGTTACGATTAAATCGACTTTTTTGGGGGCACATGCTGTTCCGGCTGAATATAAAGGAAAGCAAGATGAATATGTGGATATGGTCATCAACGAAATGATCCCACAGGTGGCTTCCGAAGACCTGGCCGATTATATTGATGTGTTTTGCGATAAAGGTTTTTTCACTGTAGAACAAACCGACCGGATTCTTATGGCTGGGCTAAAATATGGATTACGGCCTAAGATTCATGCCAATGAGCTAGACTATTCCGGAGGAATACAGGTGGGTGTAAAATACGATGCTTTATCGGTTGACCACCTTGAGTTTACCGGTGATGATGAAATAAAGGTACTGAAAAATTCAGAAACAATGCCAACGTTATTGCCGGGAGCTGCTTTCTTTTTGGGAATGATAGATCCTCCGGTACGAAAGATGATCGATGCAGGATTGCCCATCGCCCTGGCTACTGATTATAACCCCGGTTCATCTCCCTCAGGCAATATGAAATTTATTATGTCGCTGGGAACAATCAAGTTAAGAATGTTGCCCGAAGAGGTGATTCATGCTACAACCATTAATGGTGCTTATGCTATGGGTGTTAATGATGAGATGGGAAGTATCACTAAAGGCAAAAAGGCCAATGTTTATATCACCAAAAAAATACCCGGGTATGAATATATGCCTTATGCTTATACTAGCCACTTAATTGATCGGGTGATTTTAAACGGGAAAATTATATAAAGAGAACTAATATATCATTAATTTTTAACCACGAAGTCGCACTAGGTCCCGAAAGCTTTCGGGATCACGAAGTTTGATACAAAGGATTTAATCTAATAATAATAATAATAATGGATATTGAAACAATTTTCAAAAAAGTATTAGATAGTTCTTTTCAGGTTCATACTGCACTAGGGCCTGGGTTACTTGAAAGTGCTTATGAAGAGTGTCTTTATTATGAACTTTTGCATTCGGGATTGAGTGTTGAAAAGCAGAAACCTTTACCACTTGTGTATAAAGATGTAAAGCTGGAAGCCGGATATCGAATAGATTTACTGGTAGAAAATAAAGTAATTGTTGAAATAAAGTCTGTTGATGTATTATGTGATATTCACATGGCTCAAATACTAACTTATTTAAAATTATCAGGATGTAAGTTGGGATTGCTTGCAAATTTTAATGTGCGTCATCTAAAGGACGGTATTAAAAGAGTAATAATGTGATTCTTTGTGTGCCTTCGTGATGTACTTAGAGAATCCTTTGTGGTTAAATATTTTAAACGCTTAATATGATTCTTTTTAATTTTAATATCAAAGATATATTAATATATATAAAATAAAATAAATATGAAACAACTAATCGAGTGTGTTCCCAATTTTAGCGAAGGGAACGATATGGAAATCATCAAACAAATTACCAAAGAAATAGAGTCGATCGAAGGTGTAAGCCTATTGGATGTTGACCCCGGAAAAGCAACCAACCGAACCGTAGTTACTTTTGTAGGTACACCCGATGAAGTATGCGAAGCCGCTTTTCAGGCTGTAAAAAAAGCATCCGAATTAATCGATATGCGTCATCATAAAGGAGCACATCCCCGTTTTGGTGCTACGGATGTTTGTCCTTTAGTTCCTGTAGCTGGTATTACCATGGACGAAACCGTTGAGTATGCCCGAAAACTAGCTAAACGAATTGGTGTAGAATTAAATATACCTATATATTGTTATGAGAATGCAGCATTTTCCGATGTGCGTAAAAACCTCGCCAATTGTCGTTCCGGTGAATATGAAGGACTAAAAGATAAATTAAGCAAACCGG
>CAZWPU010000263.1:0-2524 GCA_964635605.1 uncultured Bacteroidales bacterium
TTTTCGGATCATTGTTTAATTTTTTCGATAATGCAGCTCCAGCTGCTGCTGAAAGACCTTGTCCTAAAGAGCCGGAAGCTATTCTCACGCCAGGTAAATTATCGTGAGTTGTTGGATGCCCCTGTAATCTTGAATTAATCATCCTAAAAGTTGAAAGTTCCGATAATTCAAAATATCCCGAACGGGATAGAACACTATACCAAAGAGGGGAAATGTGTCCGTTGGATAAAAAGAAGATATCCTGTTTCTTCCCATCCATGTCAAAATTATCGGGTTTATGGTCCATAATTTCAAAATATAATGCGGTCATAAAATCTGCACAACCAAGAGATCCACCAGGATGTCCTGAGCTTTGTGCATGAACCATTCTTAAAATATCGCGTCGTATTTGCGTAGCAATCTTCTTTAAATTTTGAATATCTGCCATTTTATTAAATTATAATTGTAAAAAATTGTTTAGAAAAATTAGGTGTAAAAATACAGTTTTTCATTAGAATATACGGAAAATGAATGCATTTTATTATTAACATCGTACAAAGATATAATCATGCAGCCTTTTTTATTTGAAATAGCTTTTTAAAATTCTGAAAAAGTGTAATTTTGAGCCTTCGGAAATCATTTTTCAAAAAATAAAATTATGGGATTACAGTGTGGTATAATTGGTGTAACGAATGTGGGTAAATCAACCATTTTTAATTGCATGTCGAGCTCAAAAGTTGAAACTACGAACTTTGCTTTTAGCTCAAATAAATCGAATATTGGCGTTATTAATGTCCCCGATAAAAGATTGCAGGAACTTGAGAAATTGCAACCTACTGAAAAGGTAATTCCTGCCACCGTTGATATTGTAGATATTCCGGGCTTAACAAAAGGAGCTAACCAGGGAGAAGGTGTAGGGAATAAATTCCTGGCCGATATAAGAAATACCGATGCCTTAATTCATGTGCTTCGTTGTTTTGATGATGAAAATCTGCCTCATGTTGACGGCTCTGTTGACCCGGTAAGAGATATTGAAACGATTGATTTTGAACTGCAGGTTAAAGACCTTGAATCGGTTGAAAAGAAAATTGAACGTTTTGAAAAACTTATTAAAACAGGCGATAAAGATGCCAAACAGGGAATTGTTGTATTACAGGAGTTAAAAAGACATCTGGAATCGATGCAAAATGCCAGGGATTTCTCAATTTCCGATGCCAACAAAAAATATATTGATGACTTGTTTTTACTTACCGCTAAACCCATTATTTATGTTTGTAATGTTGACGCCGAGTCAGCTATTGACGGAAATCAATATGTAGAGCATGTGAAAAAAGCCCTTGCAGGGCAGGATACACAAATATTAATTATTGCAGGTGAGTTAGAAGCAGAAATAGCTGAGTTAGAAGACGAAGATGACCGGAGTGAATTTTTGACAGATGCAGGATTAACCGAGCCCGGTGTTAATAAGTTAATCAGAAGTGCTTATTCACTGTTGAATTTAATGTCTTTTTTCACTGTTGGCCCTAAAGAAATTCGGGCGTGGACAATTAAAAAAGGGATGAAAGCTCCACAGGCTGCAGGTGCAATTCATAGCGATCTTGAAAGAGGCTTTATTCGTGCCGAAGTAATGAAGTATGAAGATTTTATTACCATAGGCTCTGAAGCAAAAGTAAAAGAAGCCGGGAAATTTCATGTAGAAGGGAAAAATTACGTGGTTGAAGATGGCGATATTCTTCACATCCGGTTTAATGTTTAATTTTTATCAAAACGTTTTATGATTGTACACTCCACAAAAAAAGGGTTGTTATCTTTGATATTTATTCTCTTATTTTCATGGGTTTATGCACAAAAACATTTTAATGAACCCCCCAAATTAATTGTTGGTATTACCATTGAAGAAATGCGTTATGAAATGTTGCTTCGTTATTGGGATGCTTTTGCTGATGGAGGTTTTAAACAATTGGTTGATGAAGGCACGCTGTGTACCCAGGTTCACCACAATTATCTTGTTACACAAAACGCACCCGGTCATGCCAGTATTGTTACCGGCACCTATCCTTCTTATCATGGCATAATATCAGACCAGTGGTATGATAAATTGGGAGAAAAAAAAGTGGGTGCTGGCGATGAGAAAAAATATAATTTAATGAATGGAAGAATTACCCTTGGGAATTTTTCTCCTGAAAATATGCTGGCTTCAACCATTGGTGACGAGCTGAAACTTGCTACAAATGATAGCTCAAAAGTAATTTCTATTGCTGCAAATCCAGTTTCTTCAGTCATCTCAGGAGGCAGATTAGCCGATTATGCTTTTTGGTTTAACGATGAAGACGGAAAATGGAGTACAGGAAGTTATTATACAGATTCTCTTCCAGAGTGGGTTTATCAGTTTCATGAAAAAGATTTCCGGGATGTTTATATGAAACAAACATGGTCGACCCTTCACCGACTTGGGGATAACTATCAATCGAGCCTGCCTGATGATAATCCTTTTGAGATTGGAATCAGGTTGTATCGCTATACTTTTCCTTATGACCTAAATTAT
>CAZWPU010000264.1:0-2509 GCA_964635605.1 uncultured Bacteroidales bacterium
GCATGGAAAAAGCTCTATTAACCGGCTCTATGCTGCCGGCGAAGTATCATCAACCGGATTACACGGAGCCAACAGACTGGCCAGTAACTCACTGTCAGAAGCAGTGGTGTATGCCGAAAGGGCTGCTAATGATTCAATACAAGTAGCACAGAAGATATCCATCCAGGAAAATATTCCGGAATGGAATGCCCACGGAACAACCTATCCGGAGGAGATAGTCATGATTACACAAAACTATAAAGAAGTTCAACAGATTATGAGTAATTATGTTGGAATTGTGCGTTCTAACCTACGTTTGGAAAGAGCATTACGCCGACTGGAAATTATTTTTAAAGAAACCGAAGAGTTGTATGAAAAATCGGTACTTTCCCAAAAACTCTGCGAACTAAGAAATCTAATTAATGTGGGTTATCTAATTATAAAAATGGCTAAAAGCCTTCACGAAAGCCGTGGATTACATTATACTATAGACTATCCGAAAAAAGGTTCGATAAGCGAATTTTAAGTTATAAATATTGACACATCATACACAAAATACATAAAAATTAGTATTTTTGCTGCCTGCAATTTAAAAAGCAAGATAAGGTAAATCTATGCCAAACAATGCCCAAAAAATACTAAGCCCCATTTTATTTCCCCTTAGTTTAGTCTATGGATTAATTATTTATATCCGAAATCGATTTTATGATTATGGCATTTTAAAATCTACATCGTTTAATATACCCATTATTTCTATCGGCAATATTACCGTTGGTGGAACAGGAAAAACCCCGCATGTTGAATATCTGGCTGATTTATTAAAATCAGAATTTAAAGTGGCTACCTTAAGCCGCGGATATAAAAGAAAAACTAAAGGATTTATCCTTGCCGATAGTCAATCAACAGCTAAAGAAATTGGGGATGAACCAAGACAAATAAAACAAAAGTTTTCTGACATTGAAGTGGCTGTTGACAGTAAAAGGGTTCGTGGGATACAGAAACTGATGGATAAGAAAAAAGATTTGGATGTTATCTTATTAGATGATGCTTTTCAGCACAGGCAGGTACAAACCAACCTATCCATTTTACTTGTTGATTATGCCCGTCCTATTGACAAAGATTTCATGCTTCCCTTAGGAAACCTTCGCGAACAAGCATTTGAGAAAAAACGTGCAAGCATAGTAATTATTACCAAAGCTCCAAAAGATATCAAACCTATCGAACGCAGAGTCTTGTTCAACGAATTACATCCTTATCCTTTTCAGGATGTATATTTTACTACTTTTGATTACGGCGATTTAACCCCAATTTTTAATGATGCTGATGTTTCAAAAACTTATGATAAAAAACCGGCAGTACTAATGGTAACAGGGATTGCCAATCCTTTCCCTTTAGAACAACACATCAAAGAAAACATTTCTGATAAAATAGATAGAATAAAATTCCCCGATCATCACCATTTCAAAAAATCAGACATCCGAAAAATTGAGCAGAAATATAATTCCATCAAATCATCTAACAAAATAATTATTACCTCGGAAAAAGATGCTATGCGTTTAGATAAATTTACTAATATTGCAGATCATCTCAAAAGATCTTTTTTTTATATTCCTATTGATGTTCGATTTTTAAATAACAAAACAGATAATTTCAATCAGCAAATAATAGATTATGTTAGAAATAATAAAAAGCACAGCTTCCTTTATCCAAAATAAAATCAACTTTAAACCCGAAATAGGAATTATTTTGGGAACAGGATTAGGAGGGTTAACCAAAGAAATTGAAATTGAGCAAACCCTGGATTACGAGAATATACCAAACTTCCCCGTTTCAACCGTTGAGGGGCATCATGGCCGATTGATTTTAGGAAAACTTGGTGGCAAAAACATCATTGCCATGCAAGGAAGATTTCATTATTACGAAGGTTATTCCATGCAGGAAGTAACCTTCCCTGTACGAGTAATGAAAATACTGGGCATCAAAACATTATTAGTCTCCAATGCAAGCGGCGGGGTTAATCCCGATTATGAAATTGGTGATTTAATGATTTTAGACGATCACATTAACTTATTACCCAATCCACTTATTGGTAAAAATTTAAACGAGCTAGGCTCTCGATTTCCTGACATGAGCGAACCTTATGACCATATTTTAATTGAGAAGGCTAAACGCATTGCAAAGAAAAATAGCCTGAAAGTCCAGATCGGATGTTATGTTGCTACTTCAGGGCCTACATTCGAAACCCCTAAGGAATATCAATACTTTAGAATTATTGGTGGTGATACGGTAGGAATGTCAACTGTTCCTGAAGTTATTATTGCCCGCCATATGGGAATTCCTTGTTTTGCCATTTCTATTATTACCGATTTAGGTGTTCCCGGAAAGATTGTGCAGGTAACTCACGAAGAAGTTCAAAAGGTAGCTGCCAAAGCAGAAACTAAAATGACACTCATCATGAAAGAGCTTATTGCTCAAATTTAAAATTTTGCCGGAATTCTCCGGCTTTTTTATTTATGGAGAAACAAAACAA
>CAZWPU010000265.1:0-2508 GCA_964635605.1 uncultured Bacteroidales bacterium
AATTTTAGTTTAGAATTAAAATATCATAAAATAATAAGAGGCCGTTTTATATAAAGCAGCCTCTTATTTTATTGTATAAAAAATTTTTACTCTTTTGTATCTTTCAGGTATTTTTCAAGCCATTGATCCTGCTCCCACAAAACATGTAACACTGATTCTCGTGCGGCATATCCGTGACTTTCTTTCGGAAGCAATACCAATCTTACGGTTGCCCCCAATCCTTTCAGCGCATTAAAATATCTTTCACTCTGCATCGTATAAGTCCCGGAATTATTATCTGAAGCTCCATGTATAAGCAATAGCGGTGTCTTCATTTTATCGGCATGCATAAATGGCGACATTTGATAATAAATCTCAGGAGCTTCCCAATAACTTCGTTCCTCGCTTTGGAAACCAAAAGGTGTTAGCGTTCTGTTATAAGCACCACTTCTTGCAATTCCGGCAGCGAAAAGCTTTGAGTGAGATAAAAGATTTGCAGTCATAAAAGCACCATACGAGTGTCCTCCGACAGCTACTTTATTAGGGTTAATATATCCCATTTCATCCACAGCGTCAATGGCGGCTTTGCCATTCGCAACCAGTTGCTCAATAAAAGTATTGTTTGGTTCTTCATCACCTTCGCCTACAATAGGAAATGCAGCATCATCTAGCACCACATATCCTCGCGTAACCCAAAATACAGGTGACCCATAATATGGATAAATAAATTCATGCGAAGAAGTGCTTACCTGACCTGCGGTATTCTTATTTTTGTATTCACGTGGATAAGCCCACATAATCATTGGATAATTCTTCCCTTCTTCGTAATCAGTAGGTAAATAAAGTGTTCCTGACAATTCTAATCCATCCTCACGCTCATACTTAATCACTTCTTTGTGAACATTTTGTAAACTTTCAAAAGGATTTTTAAAATTTGTTATCTGGGTTAGATCTTCCGTTTTTATATTCCGGAAATAATAATTTGGAAACTGATTATTTGATTCAATTCTTGTTAATAAAATCCCTTTCTTCGCATCTTGTAAATCGATAATGTTTTCAAGGGTTACTTTTCCATTAGCACGCCATAACCGTTCTGTAATTTTTGTTGTGTAATTATACTTATCGATAAATGGACGAATCCCTTCTTCACAATATCCACGTCCAATAAGGTAAAGGTTTTCTCCTTCAATTTCTAAAACACTTCTTCCAAACTTGCTTCTTGAAGTAACAAAACTCCCCGGATCATTATATCGGTCCTGGTAATTACGATCGAAAATAATTTCCGGCTTTGCATTACTTTCTGTAGGATTAAACAGATACGTTTTCGTATTTCTGGTATTCCACCAATAATCACTTGCTATTGCTACCTGATCGTTTCCCCAGGTAATTCCTGCAAAACGATTAATCGTTTTTAATAAGCTTTTTTTCTCTCCATTAAAGGGAGCACTTAATTCAAAAATTTCATCTCTGTATTCTGCTTCATTTGCAGGGTCTCCTCCATCTAATGCTTCAGCCCAGTATAAAGTTGCTGGCTTATCAGATCTCCACGAAAGATTTCGCATACCCTCTCTTTCGGCCATAAAACCTTTAGGCAGCTCTTCAGTTAGCGGTACTTCTAATATTTTTTTTATCTCATTCCCCGATTTATCATAAATAATGGTAGTAGAAGGGAAACGATAATAAGGAACAATATATGAAAACGGCTTTTCGATGGTTGTAATTAAAATATAATTGCCATCAGGAGAAAAATTTAAAGCACGATACATTGCTTTTGCTTTCCATGGATTGATTTTTCCTTTTAAATCCACTTGAATAATCTCAGAAAGAACTAGTTGTTCGAAATTAAATTCATCATTTTTATTACTCAATAAATCCTGATAAGTTCTATTTTGAGCCTTTTGTCCTTCGTTAACCGAAACTGTAGGCCCTGTTGGAATTGCATCTTTCTCATCAATTAAAGGCTTCCTGTCATCAGGTAATACTTTAACAAGTAATGATTTTCCATTTTGAAACCACTCGTAAGGAATTCCCAGATTTGCATTTAAACTATCGTTAGTAAGTTTTTTTGCATTTGCATTTTTTACATCTAGCACCCACAATTCAACACCATTTTGCGTTGTGTTCGTAAATGCCATCATGGATTGGTCTGGAGACCACGAAAAATTTGAAAGGCGAACCTTTTCAAATAAACCGTCGATTGACAAAATTTCATCATCTTTAACATTCAATACTTCAATCTTTGTAAAGTATCTTGCTCTGCTTGATATGTTAGTCACAGGATTAATCCGTAATCCTCCAAGACGAAGCTCTCGTTCAGAAAGCTCTTCAATACTTTTGTACTGATCTCGATACAATAACAAAGCAAAAGTTCCTTCATCATTCATATAAACAGATGGAGGAAGGTTTACATCAGCAAGCTCAAGAATTTCTTTAGGAGGTTTCTGGTACTCAATATCGAGCTGGGCTTTAACACCCAAAAATATAAAACATACCAGAAAAATAATTAAAACATTTTTTTTCATATTTTTT
>CAZWPU010000266.1:0-2439 GCA_964635605.1 uncultured Bacteroidales bacterium
CATGTGACCTAAAAACAATAAAAAAAACAAACACATGAAAACAAAAGATGAAATAGTAAAAGATTGGCTCCCAAGATATACAGGATGTCCTTTAGACAAATTTGGAGAGTATATCCTTTTAACAAATTTCAGTCATTATCTTGAGTTATTTGCCGAGTGGCATAACGTATCCATTATAGATATAACAGCCAACATGCCCTGTGCTACAGCTGATGGAATTACCATGATAAATTTTGGAATGGGAAGTGCAAATGCAGCAACCATTATGGATTTATTAAGTGCAATTGATCCCAAAGCAGCTTTATTTCTGGGCAAATGTGGCGGACTGAAAAAGAAAAATAACCTGGGAGATTTTATTTTACCCATTGCAGCCATCCGGAGCGAAGGTACCTCTAACGACTATTTACCCCCTGAAGTTCCTGCATTGCCAGCATTTAAACTACAGATGGCCGTTTCAAGTTCTATTCGCGACTTAAAACGCGATTATTATACCGGAACGGTATTTACTACCAATAAAAGAGTTTGGGAATATGATAGCAGATTTAAGAAGTACTTGCAAAAAACACGATCCATGGCTATCGATATGGAAACGGCAACCATTTTTATTGTAGGGTTTGCTAATGAAATTCCTTCTGGCGCCCTGCTAATGGTTACCGATCAACCGATGATTTCTACCGGTGTTAAAACAAGCAAAAGTGATAAACTGGTTACGGAGAAATTTGTCGATCATCATGTTAAAGTAGGAATTAATGCATTGAAAGAGATTAAAAACAATGGCGAATCAGTTAAACATTTACGTTTTTAAACTATATGTTTTAGGTTAAAAGGATATTGGTATGAAATACAAACAAGTAATTGCTGATTTAAAAAATAAAATCTACAAACCCATCTATTTGCTTTTTGGCGATGAACCATATTTTATTGATTTAATTACCAAATATATACAAAACAATGTTCTAACCGAGGAGGAGAAAGCTTTTAATCAAACCATTTTATATGGAAAGGATACCGATATTCATAGCGTGATAAATGCAGCTAAAAGATTTCCAATGATGGCTAACCATCAGGTTGTTATTGTTAAAGAAGCGCAAGATATTAAAGATATCGACCCGTTGGTTCATTATGCAACAACTCCCTTAAAATCAACAATTCTGGTTATTAATTACAAATACAAAACGCTTGACAAACGGAAAAAACTTTATAAGGTAATTCATGAAAATGCGGTCGCTTTTGAATCGCGAAAGCTTTACGATAATGAAATCCCCGGATGGATTAATAATTATGTAAAAACAAAAAACAAACAAATTGACCCAAATGCCGGAATGTTGCTAAATGAATACCTGGGCAACAACTTAGGTAAAATTGCTAATGAACTGGACAAATTAATTATTACTCTACCAGATAAGGATGATAAAATCACTACAGCCCATATTGAACGTAATATTGGTATAAGCAAAGACTACAATAATTTTGAGTTACATAAAGCGTTAACCAAAAAAAATGTTTTGAAATCCAACCGCATTGTAAACTATTTTGCTCATAATCCAAAAGATAACCCATTAACGCTAACATTAACTTCGCTGTACATGTTTTACAGTAAAGTACTGGCTTATCATTTTATCAAAAATAAAAAAGACCGCCGCAGTGTTGCTGCAACATTAAAAGTAAATCCATATTTTCTGGGCGATTATGAAACTGCAGCCAGACAATATAATCCTAAAAAAGTAGTTGAAATAATTGAGCTACTGAGAGAATACGATTTGCGCTCGAAAGGGTACAATAATGTAAGCACCTCACATGGCGAACTATTAAAAGAACTGGTATACAAAATATTACATTAAAATTATTCGCATGACTATTTTTATCATTATTGTAACATCGTTGATATCTATTGTGGCTTTTGGTAACCGGGAACTATTTGAAAAGTTACAGTTAAATCCCTACAAGGTGTATCATAAAAAAGAATGGTACAGAATCATATCACATGGTTTTTTACATGCCGACTGGGTACATTTAATCATCAATATGATTGTTCTGCTTTCATTTGGTAGTGCTGTAGAAAATATTTTTAAACAATTAGCCGCCAATGGAATCATTAAATCACCGGTTCTGGTTTTTGTGTTGCTGTATTTTATTAGTATGATTTCGGCAACCTTAACTTCTGTTGTTAAACAAAAAAATAATGCCTGGTACAATTCGGTAGGTGCATCAGGTGCAGTCTCGGCCATAATTTTTACCAGTATCTTTTTCCAACCGTTGGCAAGGCTTTATTTGTACGCCGTAATTCCTATTCCGGGCATTGTATTTGGCGTTTTATACCTTGGCTACTCGCATTATATGAGCAAAAAAGGAGGTGATAACATCAACCACGATGCACACTTCATTGGCGCTGTAGTAGGTTTTATTTTTCCTTTATTTATCGATCCATCTTTAATTCAT
>CAZWPU010000267.1:0-2439 GCA_964635605.1 uncultured Bacteroidales bacterium
GGTGTATTAAACCACACCAACACATTTCCCTTTATATCCTGTTAGTTACAGATGATTAAATCGATAAACCGGATTTAATTATTTGTGCTAATGAAGTTTTTAAGATTGACATTATTTTATTTTCTAGCCGTTACACTCCCAGGTTTTGGTGTAGAGCCGGCTGATGATTTGCCTGTAGATACCATTGCCCTCAAAGAGGTACATATATCTGCTCAACGGATGAATCAATTTTCCACAGGGCTAAAAATATTTCCTATCGAAAAAGAGCTTATAGAAGAATACAAAACTCAATCATTGGCTGAATTGTTAGCCATGCACAGTCAGATATTTATAAAAAGCTATAGTAATGGAGGTGTTACAAGTCCCTCTACCCGTGGAAGCGGGGCCAATCATACAGCTATTTTATGGAATGGATTCAATCTTCAGGATCCCATGAACGGAATGACAAACCTTTCGCACATTCCCATAAGTTTTATAGATGAAATAGCCCTACAACAAGGCGGGTCGGGAGCATTATATGGAAGCGGAGCATTAGGCGGAGCCATTCATTTTAATACAAATCCTTCATACAACAAAGGTTTTGAGATTAAAACCCATCAAAAATATGGGAGCTATCAAAATATTTTTAATGGAATCAATCTGAATTATAGCAAAAGTCATTTTTCTTCATCAACCCGTTTGTTCCGGCATACCTCACAAAATAATTACGATTATGTAAACCTTGCCTCCATCAACCGACAAACCGAAGAGCTTGCCAATGCAAGCTATCAACGATTTGGTTTTTTGCAATCGTTAAAATATAAACTCAATAACCGGCAAGAAATAGCTTTTAATGGATGGTATCAAAAATCACTGAACGAATTACCGTCAACCATGCTTAATGTAAATCCGGGGCAAGAAGAACAAAAAGACCAACATATAAGAATTACCGCTGGCTGGAGAAGGTCAGGCGAACAGTCAACAACCATCATCAGAACGGCTTATTTAAAAAGTAAAAATATTTATACAAATCCTGTAATTAACGATACAACAAATAATAAAACAAATTCTCTTATTGCCGAAATTGAACAAAAATTTCAGCTGGGCAACCATCATTTAATTAATTTAGGGATTAACGAAACCTATGAGAAAGCCTCATCCGAAAACTACAAAGGAGAAAAATACAGAAACAGGGTTTCTTTTTTTACCTCTTACAAAATTTTCACCCTTAAAAATAGGCTTTCCTCAACGCTCAGTTTTCGAAATGAAATTATTGATAACTCCACGACTCCGATCACTTATTCTTTGGGTATAAAAGCCAACATCTTCGAATGGATGACCCTAACATCTAATTTTGCTAAAAATTACCGCATACCAACATTCAACGAGCTTTACTGGGGCAATTGGGGTAATCCCAACCTGGAACCGGAAAAAGGATTTAGCGAAGATATTGGGATAACATTACAGAAAAATTTTACAATGCATCAGGCCCAATTAAATGTTACGGTTTTTAATAGTAATATTGATAACTGGATTATCTGGGTTCCCGACCACACTATTTGGACTCCCAAAAATGTACAAAAAGTATGGTCGCGTGGAATGGAAAGTTCATTAAACTATTGTTTTTCTTTAAACAAACTAAAACTGCGATTCAATGCAAGCTACAATTATACCAGGACAACCAACGAAGCTAATAATCAGCTCAACAACAAACAGTTAATTTATGTTCCACTACATCAATACCACTGGGGTTTATTGGCAAAGTACAAAATATTTGATATCAAATATAACGAATCGTATACCGGAAAAAGATACACCTCAGAAAATAACCAACAACAGGTTGATGCTTTTACAGTTGGAGATTTGCATCTGGGAATGCATTTCGACACAAAAATAATAACAGGGAAATTAACCTTTTCTATACAAAATATTTGGAACACATCGTACCAGGTAATGGCCTGGTATCCGATGCCTCTCCGAAATTATGCCATACAAGTAACCTTAAATTTTAACCACAAAAAGTAAAAAATGATGAAAAAATTAAATTTAATCGGATGGGCTATATTAAGCCTAACAATTACATTAATACTAAATGCATGCGAGGATGATGATAACCCATATCCTACAGGAGTTTATACCGATGGTGTTTTTATTGCAAACGAAGGCAACTCCACTTCCGGAGGGTCTGTAAGCTTTTACAGCTACCAGGGTGACACCGTTTCTAACAATATTTTTAAGAACGTAAACGACAGGCCTTTGGGTACTTTCGTTCAATCGCTAACCAATTTTAATAATAAAGCTTTTATTGTTGTTAATGGTTCAAACAAGGTTGAAGTCGTTGAACAGCATAACTTTAACGAAGTAGCTACCATTACAGGATTTGATTTGCCCAGATATTTTTTACCTATAAATTATAATAAGGCTTATGTAACACAGTGGGGCGAAGAGGGACAAATAAAA
>CAZWPU010000268.1:0-2436 GCA_964635605.1 uncultured Bacteroidales bacterium
TTTACTTGTAGTGAAGTTTTCAAACGAACAGGAATGTTCGTTTTACAAGTACATCAGACATTCTTGTCCGATGGTTTTCTTGCAGACATTTAAAATTATGCTTTAATAACATTCCAGATTGTCAGTAGGATATAAAAAATGTAGCTCCTGATATTTGAGAGCTACTCTTATATGGATAAAAATATAAATTGCAGTCTGATGAAATTATCCCTTTTTCATGGTTTTTTTAATACCGTTTTTGATCCCATTTTTTATTCCGTTAATTCCATTGCTGATTTCATTTACCAGGGAGTTATTCTTTTTTTGCTTTTTATCATGCTGATATATTTCAGCGATAATATCTTTATATTTTTCGTAAACAACATTCCGTTTTAATTTCTGGGTAGGGGAGAGTTCTCCGGTTTGTGGTCCCCATTCTTCGCATACCAACCTGAACCGTTTAATTTTTTCGGTTTCGCCCAGTTCCTGGTTGTATTTGTTAATCTCTTTCTGGTAACGGGCAACCACTTCCGGTAACTGAACCAGTTCCTGGTTATCTCTAAATTGTACTTTATGAATTGAGCACCAGTCGTGTAAAAATTGAAAGTTTGGCGAAATTAAAGCACTGGCAAATTTTTCATTTTCGCCTATAACCATAAGCTGTTCAATAAAAAAAGATTCTTTCAATTTATTTTCAACAACCTGTGGAGCAATATATTTACCCCCGGATGTTTTAAACATCTCTTTTTTTCGATCGGTGATTTTGAGGTATCCCTCTTCGTCAAGCATGCCAATATCTCCGGTGTGAAAAAAACCTTCATCATCAATTGCCTCTTTGGTTAGTTCGGGTTCCTTATAATAGCCAAGCATTATGTTTGGCCCTTTACAAAGAATTTCGCCATCCTCGGCAATCTTTACCTCTACATTTTCTAAAACAGGGCCAACGGTCCCTACTTTACAATTTAAAGGGGTGTAGTGATTTACAGCAATCACGGGAGAAGTTTCCGTTAGTCCATAACCTTCAAGTACAGGCATTCCTGCTGCCCAGAATATTTTTGCTAAACGCTCTTGCAAGGCAGCACCTCCCGATACAATAAGCATATCTTCGCCACCAAGTGCTTCTTTCCATTTATCAAAGACTAGTTTGCGGGCAATTTTTAATTTTGGATTATAAAAAGGCCGTTTTTTTTTATTAATCTTATATTTTAATCCCAGGTTCACTGCCCAGAAAAAGATGTGTTTCTTTAAGTAGGGCAAATTTTTTCCTTTTCCGATGATACCGTCATATACTTTTTCTAATAATCGGGGTACAGTATTGAAAATATGAGGTTTTACTTCCTTTATATCGGTGGTTATGGTCCCCAGGTTTTCGGCATAATAAATACTTATCCCTTTATATTGAAAATGGTAATTCATCATTCTTTCATAAACATGACATAAAGGAAGAAAGCTTAATGTACGATGGTCTTTTCCCAATCCATGAGCTTTTGATGTGCTTATAAAATTTGTTACCAGGTTATTGTGCGAAAGCATTACTCCTTTTGGATTTCCTGTAGTTCCCGAGGTGTAAATCAGGGTAACCATATCATCCTTATCAATTCCTGATTTTATTTCGTATACCTGATCTGAAAATCTATTTTCATTCTTTTTCCCTTCACTGATCATTTCATTCCATGAAGGAATGTCTTCAATTTCGTTAAACGAATAGATTTTTTCTATGGATTGTTGTTCTTTTACAATGTCTCTAATTTTATTCCATATAAGCTTAGTGGAAAAAATAACGGCCTTAACTTGTGAATGGTTTAAAATATATTCATATTCTTCAGGGCCGATAGTAGGATAAATAGGTACATGAATGATACCTATTTGGGCCATTCCTAAATCAATAAAATTCCATTCGGGACGATTATTGGAGATGGTAGCAATTTTATCTCCCTTTTTAAATCCCAAAGCTAACAGTCCGCAACTTACCCAATGGGCATAATTAATATAATCCTGTGAAGAATATTTTATCCATTCCCCATTTTGTTTGCCTGCAAGAGCATCTGTTTTGTGTGTATATAACTCTTGATATTTGTCGAGCAGATCAAATGTACGTTTAATTTCCATATGCTGCAAGATTGAATTAACGGTTTCAAATATACAAATTTATTTTTTGGATGATAGTTGCATGAAAATTACATTCAAATAACTCTTTTAATTCTTTAAAATAAAAAAAGTGAAGCGTATAGACACTTCACTTTTACATACAATTAAATTTTTTAAGTTAGCTTATATATGATTTAACTTTCTGAATAGCAGCGTTTAATCCATCAGAGTTTTTGCCACCGGCAGTGGCGTAAAAGGGTTGTCCACCACCCCCGCCCTGAATTTCTTTAGCCACATCTCGAATCATTTGGGAAGCATTCCAGTTTTTCTCTTTCACCAGGTTCTCCGAAATCATAATGGATAAATTGG
>CAZWPU010000269.1:0-2430 GCA_964635605.1 uncultured Bacteroidales bacterium
AAGGGTATTGAGGGCTTATTGAAGGGGAAACAGGTGCGACTCATTACCTCGGCCGGGATGGACGAGCAATCGCTTAAAAAAATGAATATTTTCGAAAGCTTAACCATAACCCAGGATAAAGGGGTATTCGAATTTTGCGGGATCGAAACGATTGACCATCTGTATATAACGGAGAGCAACCATTTAAGCAGCAAACGAAAAGAAGATGTAATAAACCGGATCATTCATAACATAAAAAAAAATCCTTTGAGCGCAAAAAAACAGATACAATATTCTAAATAATCGGGTCGCCCCTATCTTTGTGCCATCTGGGATAAAAACTTTATTTTTGCTTAGTGAGGGTTTCGCTCAAAGCGAAACCCTCACTTGCTTAAAAGATTAAAATCCAAAATTAGCACCAAAAGAGATGGTACTCATTTTACCGTGATACATCGGTGGAGTATACTTATCCACTTCACCCGTAATATTACTGTAAAGATAATGGACAAAAAGATACCCGTCGTTTATAATCTGGTAACGAGCCTGTAATGATAAAGACTGATTTTCCCACTCAACCTCATCGATAAAGGGATTTCCTAAACGGGAACCTCCCTGCTCATCATAATCTTTCCCTTTTTGTGCCAGCATCCAGGCTACTTTTATCGAAAATGTTTTTGCCGGTTTTACCTGCAATGCAAGATATACTTCCTGTGCATTATCCATTAAATAATGGCCAAGATTATATCCGTTACTTTCGAAGGTAGTAGTTGGTATATTATGCTTATAGGTTAAAGGCATGGTTTTCGTATATTCGGCAGTAATAAAAGTATTGGGAATAAGATCGGAAATTCGCATACTGGTTTTTAGGCTCCAGAAATTCCATACCGTATCATTAAATATCCGGCTGGTAGATAGCTCATCAATAAACAGTGTTGCTGACAGGTGCACTTTTTTGATATTTCGTGAGCTGATGTCAAAAAACATTTGTGAATTTTGCCCAACATTTCTGCCCGATTTATCGGTGGCATTATAGGTATGATCCACAGATTTATAAAACATCACAGGAATTAAATATTGCAACTGTGGTCCGCTAGCACTATAAATAACCGAATTTCCCGCCGAAATATAAAATCGGTCAAACGGTTTAAACGTAAAGAGGTTGGCTGCCAAATACTTATTGAACATCATATCTCTTTGGTCGGTGCCATAGGCATTGGTAAATGTCAGCGAAGAGGCGCTATCGATTACTTCGGATACCAGCCACCCATGCACCCAGTTAAACTCGAACCATTTTGCCGGTTTTAGGTTTAATTTTAAGTGTGCAAAAGAAGGTGTCCTGCCCGAAAAAATATTAGCTCCATGGTAATTATTTCCCCATATAAAATGATCTTTTACCACGCTAAAACTTCCCCAGTCCCAGCTGTAGGTTAATCCACCGCGCATTTCACTATAATCGCCACCACCATCAACATACTTATAATTCGCTCCCATACGGCGAGTAAGGAAATCTTCTTTGACTAAAAATTCACTTTCGTGATTATCGCGTAAGCTGGCATAAAAACCAAAATGATCGCCTACATACGCGTGCGCCTCGGCTCCATTCCACCGATGATAAAAACGCCCACTATCGTTCATAAAATATTTAGCACCCAGAATGGCATTTACAGAAAAGGAAAACAAGGAATCTTTGTAATATAAAATATCAAATCGCTTATCGAAATTTTTATCTTCTTGAAGCTCTTTATTGAAATCTTTTAAATAAAAATCCAGTTCAGCTTGTTGTCTTTTATTCAAAGGATATTCGCTTTCGCGGATAACATTTAACTTTTGAGCGATAAAATTTCGTGAGTATGGTTTTACGGTGGTATTGATGTCAATAACACCAAGGTTGGCAAACTCATCTAAAAACGTGTAAATCGACTGGTTGGAAGGATGATAATAAACTTCCTGAGCAAACGCCAGGTTTGAAATAACCAACAATAATATACATCCAATTTTTTTCATCCGTTTATATTTTAAATTTTCAAAGGTCGGATGGAGCTTGCCATGACAAATCAAATTTTCGCTTCACTCGTTTTTTAATTTTATTATAATCATGCGGGTGTGTCAAAAATTTTGTCATGGCTCGGTTCATTTATACCCTTTTATTCGCTTTTCGCTTTGTAACTTAATGTTCTTAAAAACTATGCGCTTCGCGCATTTTTAAATATAATATTCCAAACAGCAACCCAAAAATATTTCCAATCGGTTAAAAACGGATGTTTTAGGTATGCATTTAGATATTTAAATTCCGAAGCCTGTATCTCCTCAAGGGTTTTTGGCAAATCAACATAAAAAGGGGGAATAAGGCCGGGTTTAGTTTTTATTCTTTTCTCCTGGAGCTCCTTTGAATACAAACTAAAATAATGCTCACTCAAAGGGCGTACACCCACAATTTTTAATTCGCCCCGA
>CAZWPU010000270.1:0-2426 GCA_964635605.1 uncultured Bacteroidales bacterium
CAATTTCCTGGGCTTGTTCAATACCGATATTACTAAATATTAAAGCAAACTCATCGCCATTCTTATATCGGAAAAACAAATCCGTTCTACGAATATACCCTTTCACAAGGTTAACAAAATCTTGCAAAATATGATCAGCTTTTGAATATCCATATTGATCATTGTAATTTTTGAAAAAATCAATATCGAGAAGCATAAAAACAAAATGCTGAACATCTGGCTTTTTCAATAAATATTTAATTTTAGAATTTAGTTCACGATGATTAAAAACACCCAGATCATCGGAAATAGCAAGAGTTTTATACTTAGAAATCTTTTTATTAAGCATCCAATACACAATAACAAAGATTAAAAGTATCAGAATGGCAATTAAAATAAACGTATTTAAGTTAAAACTTACCATTATTTTTGTTTGTTTTTACGTAAATAAAAGCCTTTTTTTTGTAGATAATCGTAACGCATATTTTTACCGGGTTCGTAAACCAAAGCCATTATACTATCTTGTCCTTCTTTAATTGAAGCATAATCGGCGAAATCGAGTGTTCGTATAACTGCCTCAAATACGCGGAGAGCACCAGAATGGTCGGCTAAAAGGATCCGTTTCCCCAAATTGGATTTCACCAATTTCACAAAGCTATTGGCAATTCGCCAGTCGGCTTCAATTAAAGACTCTCCCTCGGGAAACTGAAAAAATCGATTCTTCAACATTTCCTTAATTTTTTGCTTCTTTTCATCATCCGTACCATCCAATCCCTGACCATAAATTTCCATCATTTTTTGAGTCACCTCTTTCTTTTTTTTATGGGTTAACGCACCATATTTTTGAGAGTTTAAGCCATACACCGCATCAAAGCTGATGTTGGTATATCCTGCTTCCTGTAAGAAGTAGCGGGCAGTTTGTTCAGTATTCTCCGACTCACTGCCAAAGACCTGGATAGGACGTTCTTTAGAAAACATCCATAATGGATATCCTTTTTGCTCCAGTATATCGACAATTACCTTGAAGTCTTTTCCCAAATCGCGGGCAGTTTCTATCCCTTCGGGTTTAAGGTTATTCCCGATGGCTCCGCTAATCCTCCGGTTGTTTTTCCACTGATCCCAGTATCCTGAACCCACAAACTCCGGATTATCACCTCCTGATTCATGAACAGATTTTCCATGTCGGATTAGAATAACCTGGGTTTGATTTAAAGGGACATATGCCTGAGGATAAATAGGAATTCCTTTACCATTGGGTAACCATACAATTCCTTCCTGCATTACTAAACCACTACCATCATCCAAAATACGTCCTACCGTTCGCATTTTTCCTCCAGGATTAATCTGCATATCTTCTTTGGCCAGCACAAACTTCGAACGATAGCGGGTAAACGAAGCTCCAATAGCCGGGATATGTTTCGCTGCCAGAATATCGCTAAAACGATTGAGGGAAAAAGTTCTTAACAAAAGTCTTCGAAAACTATCATTTTTAATCAGCCCGTTCCAGGCCAGAAAAAATAAATGTGGACTTCCATTAGGTATATTCTTTTGAATAAACTCATATTTATATTTGATATAAAACTGAGGTGAGACATCATCGACCAGTGAAAGAAGGAAAAAATAAATATCGCGTCCAATAACTTTCAGTCGGTTAACAAAATCCTGATCCACATCATCGATAGAGATGTCCAGCTTTTTCCCGTAGATGTAATGTAAAAAGGCCACATCATTTTTCACATCCTGAATATAATAAGAATTATGAAACTCGGCATGTTCTCTTAAATGTCCGGTGGTTTTTATCATTTCTATGGCTTGTTCATTCAGCCTTGCATTTATCTCTTTCGAAGATTTCTGTGAACCTTGGGTGCTTTTCCTCTCTTCCATCTTACTTATCTTTTTAAAATTTTACCTGTATAAATCGATTGATCGGTCACTATCCTGAAGAAGTATATTCCGCTGGGAATCTCAGAACTATCATACCTGACAATATCCTGCCCATCGATGGAACGGGAAAAAACTTGTTGTCCCTTTATATCATAGAGATGTAATTCTCCCTGTTGGGATTTAATCTTACGTACATCAAAGTAAAAAATATCCGGTGAAGGATTTGGGTATACGTTGATCCGTTGATTCCAGGTTACATCCTTATCATTAAAAATTCCGGTGGGCTCTGAAGGAAAGTTGGGTTGTTGCAGTTTTTGATCGGAATAAAACCTGTACTCCCCGGCCTTCAGGCTAATCATTTCATCATTATGGGCAACATCCAACGTGTCACCCGAATACAATTCAAACCATTGTCCAGTAGAGGGGAAAGAAGCATTTACAAAAGCAGTAGTAACATCAAAATTTCCAAGAATAACTACATTCATGTCTTCTCCATAAAGGTTTATGGATTTTGTATTCTCTTCCTCATTTATCGTAAAATCTGAGGAACGAAACACATCATA
>CAZWPU010000271.1:0-2422 GCA_964635605.1 uncultured Bacteroidales bacterium
CATATATGATTTATATTTACGGAAAAGTGCAAGGCGTTGGCTTTAGATACAGTGCTCTAAAGAAAGCTAACGAACTGAACATTAAAGGGTTTATCCATAACAAATCCGACGGATCGGTTTATATTGAAGCCGAAGGGAAAGCTGAAATTCTGGAAGAATTTTTAGGTTGGTGTCAACAAGGCCCTTCTTGGGCCAGAGTGGATGATATTAAATATGAAGAAATTCCTTTGTCGAACTATAAAAAATTTATGATACGATAAGTTTATGGAAGCATTATATTACTCCCAAAAAGAAAATCAAAAAATTCAATGTGAATTGTGCCCGCACAATTGCATAATCAAAAATAAAGAAACAGGAATATGCAAAGTACGAAAAAATACTGATGGGAAACTAATTTCGACAAACTACGGATTAGTTTCATCCATGGGTTTCGACCCAATAGAAAAAAAACCTTTATACCATTTTTATCCTGGTAAAGAAATACTTTCAGTTGGTAGTTTAGGCTGTAATTTAAAATGCCAGTTTTGTCAAAACTGGCAGATTTCTCAAACATCGGTAGAAAATTTTCGTCGCGAAAGTGAAATATTTTCTCCCGAACAGATAGCTCAGATTGCTCAATCAAAACAATCTAATATAGGAGTTGCCTATACTTATAACGAACCCATTATATTTTACGAATTTATGCTGCACACCGCAGAAAAAGTAAAAGAAAATAATCAACAAAATGTGATGGTTACCAATGGTTTTATGAATAGCAAACCCTTACATAATTTACATCATGTGATTGACGCTTATAGTGTTGACCTAAAAGCCTTTAATAATGATTTTTTTGTTAAATACACAAAATCACAACTTGAACCGGTAAAACAGACACTTATTAATATTGCTAATGCAGGCAAACACCTGGAGATTACGAATTTGGTAATTCCAACCTTAAACGATAACCCCGATGAATTTGAACAAATGGTAAAATGGATTGCCCAAAATACAGGGAAAGCAACCGTACTCCATTTATCAAGATACTACCCAACTTATCAACTGAATATTGAAGCAACACCCATCAATACTTTAATTGAATTAAAAAAAATTGCAGAAAGCTATTTATCTTATGTTTATTTGGGTAATATAAACCTGCCGGAAGGAAATAATACGTATTGCCCCGATTGCGGAGAACTTTTAATTTCGCGCAAGGGATATATGTTAAAAAAACATTCCTTAACGACTGATGGCAAGTGTTTAAAATGCGAAAAACCAATCTTTAAATATTATAAAGAATAGTGTTATGAGTATAAGAAAACCAGTAGTCGCCGGAAGATTTTATCCGGCAATAAAAGAGGACATAATCCAACAAATTGAAGAAATTAAACAGAAAGAATATCCACAAATTAATGTAAGCTTAAAAGATAAAATAATTATTGGAGGGGTTGTACCCCATGCCGGATATATGTTTTCAGCTTATCAGGCAGTACATTTTTTTGAGATACTAAAACAATCCAAAAATAAATACGACACAATTATTATTATTAATCCTAATCATACCGGTATAGGGCACGAAATCGCATTGGACGATAACGAAGTCTGGGAAACGCCTCTGGGAAAAGTAGGTGTTGATATTGATTTTGGACAAAAGCTAGGCATTACAATATCTGGTATTGAGCAACAAAATGAACATTCGGCAGAGGTGATGGTACCTTTTTTACAACATTTTTTAGATTATCCTTTTAAAATTGCTCCTATAACCCTTTCGCATCAAACATTTAAAAATGCTAAATCCCTGGCTGGCAGAATTAAAGATGTTGCAGATTTAACCCACCGAAAAATTTTAATTATTGCATCATCAGACTTCTCTCATTTTCTAACACCAGAGCAAGGAAAAGAAAAAGATGCGTATGTGATTGAGCATATTTTAAATTTAAACGCAGTAGCTGTTGAAAAAGTTATTAAAGAAAAAAATATCTCGGTATGCGGTTATGGCCCAATAATGACTCTTATGGAATATGCCAAACTTGTTGCAAAAAATCCAGGAGTTGATTTATTAAGAACAGGCCATTCGGGAGAAATTATTCCATCCAGCGAAGTGGTTGATTATGTATCTATCTTATTTTCAGCTTAAGTTATATTTTTTTATTATTTTAGAGCCAGCTAAAAACAAATAAATGATACAAAAACTGATTCATTGGCTCGAATCACATATGCAAAGCTGCTTTTATAAAAAATATTTTGGGGTAGAATGCCCGGGATGCGGAATGCAACGTGCATTTATTGAGTTATTAAAAGGGAACTTTACAGAAAGCCTGATGTTATTCCCTGCACTTATTCCTACGATAATAATGGTCATTTATTTAATCTTACATTTAATATTTAAATTTGCTAAAGGAGCCCAGATATTAAAAATAATATTTATTATTAATACATCTATTGT
>CAZWPU010000272.1:0-2421 GCA_964635605.1 uncultured Bacteroidales bacterium
GTGGGTTCGTTTATCACCATGATTGTGCAAAGTAGTAGTGCCACCACCGTTATGCTGGTTAGTTTTGTGCAATCTAAGTTGATGAAATTCAGGCAAACGATTGGCGTAATCCTGGGTGCCGGAATAGGGACAACGATTACAGCTCAACTTATCGCTTTTAAACTTACCGATTATTCATTGTTAATGATTGGGGTTGGGTTTATCTTAAACTCCTTTTTTCATCATGGATTAATAAAAAATATAGGAAAAACAATTCTTGGTTTTGGTATATTATTTTTTGGCATGTACATTATGTCCGAATCCATGTCGCCCCTTCGTTCTTTTAATCCCTTTCTGGAGCTTTTAATAAGTCTTGAAAACCCGATTCTGGGTATTCTTGTGGGAATATTATTTACAGCACTTATACAAAGTAGTGCTGCTTTTATTGGTATCATGATAATTTTTGCTACGCAAGGATTCTTAACCCTGGAAGCTTCCATTCCATTATTATTGGGAGCAAATATAGGAACGGCAGTAACTGCAGTAATTGCAAGCATAAAAACCAATCGAGAGGCAAAACAAGTTGCTTTAGCGCATACATTATTCAAAGTTCTTGGTGTTTTGGTTTTTTTATTCTGGATTCCACAATTTGCTGAATTGATTAGAATCGTTTCTCCAGAATCATTCGAAGCTTCCGGCAGTTTCAATTCAATGGGTGATGTTATGCCCCGGCAAATCGCTAATGCACATACCGTTTTTAACATTATTCTTACTATTCTTGTGCTTCCGTTTACGCATCAATTTGCGAAATTAATCGAAAAGTTGTTACCCATAAAGCCCGACGAAAAGCCGGTTTTAAAAACCCATTATCTCGATCAAAGCATGTTGAAAAGCTCTTCGTTGGCACTTAACCTGGCAAAACAAGAGGTGATTAGAATAGGGCGGCTAGTTCAGGATATGACATCGGATATTATTATCCCCTTTTTAATTAAGGGTGAAGGGGTATTAGATAACATAAAAGAAAACGAAGAAGAAGTTAATTTTTTGCGCGATGAGGTCAATAATTATATTTTAAAAATTACAAGGGAAAATATTAATGAAGATCGCATAAATGAAGCTTTTCAATTGTTATATACCGTTAAAGAGTTTGAGCAAATCGCTGATATTATTTCAACCAATTTAATTCCTAAAGCTGAATTTTGGTGTTCCAAAAATTATGAGTTTTCATCTGAAGGCAAAAAGGAAATTGTTGATTATCATACACGTACACAAAAACAATTAAGCAGGGCTATTGATGTTTTTGCCGAAGTAAATCTTGAAAAGGCTAAAGCGATGAAACAAAAGTATAAGCAGTATCGCAATATGGAATTTGATCTCGAAAAGCAACATTTCGAGCGTTTACGCGATGATGTGGAGCAGTCTGTTACCAGCAGCAAAACACATGTTGAACTGATGACCAACCTTCGAGCGATAAACGGACATGCTACCAATATTGCAAGGATTTTACTCAAATGGTCGAAATAAATAAAGTTTTCAAAATCATTTTTAATGATTATTTTTATCACTTCGTAATGTGAAAAAGAAAAAATAATATGAGCAATTATCACTTAGTTGAAGTAAAAGAAAAAAATACCATAAATGAATTTTTACTGTTTCCGGTCACATTGTATAAAAATGAAAAAAATTGGATAAGGCCGTTGGATGAGGATATTGAAAGTGTTTTTGATCCGCAGAAAAATAAACTTTTCAGGCATGGTGAAGCCATTCGGTGGATATTAAAAAACGAAAAGAATGAGGTGACAGGTCGTGTAGCCGCTTTTTATGATAAAAAATCGGCGAAAAAAAATGATCAGCCCACCGGTGGGATGGGATTTTTCGATTGTATTAATGATAAGGAAGCAGCATTTATACTATTTGATGCATGTAAAAACTGGCTACAATCGAAAGGTATGGAAGCTATGGACGGGCCTGTAAATTTTGGCGACCGCGACCGTTGGTGGGGATGTTTAGCCGATGGTTTTGAATATCCACCCAATTACTGTATGCCTTATAACTTTCCCTATTATAAAGATTTATTCGAAGCTTACGGGTTTAAAAATTATTTTAATCAATATACATATTATCGAAAAGTAGAGTTGGAAGGATTGAGTGATTCCATTAAAGAAAAGGCCAAACGATTGGAGAAAAATCCGAGGTATCAGTTTCGTCATCTGGAAAAGAATAAGCTGGAAAAATATACCGAAGATTTTAGAACCGTATTTAATAATGCCTGGGCTCGTTTCCCAGGGGTTGCCGAAATGCCAAAAGTGCATACCAGGGCATTAATGAAAAGTTTGAAACCCATATTGGACGAACGAATTATGTGGTTTGCTTATTACGACGATGAACCCATTGCCTTTTACCTTCAGGTACCTGAGATTAATAAAATTGTAAGGCATTTAA
>CAZWPU010000273.1:0-2417 GCA_964635605.1 uncultured Bacteroidales bacterium
ATAATGAGGCAGGATGTGGAAGCATATTCCCTACCCGTTCAACTCCATTTAAAAATATCTGTACTGGGCTTTTTTTCATTGTTATTGTTTATAAAAGGTTAAAAAATCTTTTATTCTTAAATATTAAAATACACAATATTAATTATTTACAATTATAAACATACAAATTATTAAATGTTTCGAAACATATATGATTCTATTTAACTTTCAAAGTTTAATGCTAAAAATCGATCAATATTTAACAACATGAATATCTTCGACAATGTTTAATCGGGCTTTTCAGTTTTTTTATAGATAACCTTTCGATCGTTTAAATAATTCAGGATATAATGAAAACATTCCGGAACTTTTCCGACAAGTTCAGGGGGAAACATCCCTTTTTTTGAAAACACGTCGTTTAATATCATATCGGCTGCTGCTGAAGCTGTAAAACCTGTAGTCCGTGCCATCGAAGATATTTTTTCTTTCCGATCATATTCGTCATATAAGTCATACATGATGGTTTTGGGTTTCCCATTTTCTATTCCTTTGAGAATAACCTTCATCAATGTAAATTCTTCGTCATCAGGGTTTAGCTTCCATGCATTATACAGTATTTCGGAAGTAAAATCAAAAGGAATCATCTCTTTTCCTTTGACTTTTATAGACTTCCGATTTAAAAAACCCGCTGTTTTAAGTGCCTGGATCATCTGAATATGCCCGGGAAACCGAAGGGTTTTCTCTTTCATATTAGGAATATTAATTAAGGTATAAATCAATGAACGCAAACCATCTGAATTAAAAGCTTCCAGTGTTCCTACTTTTTCAAATTCTATGAATTCAATATCACTCATTGCTGGCTTGGTAACTATATTCCCATTTTCGACATATCGTGCAGGACGAGTATATTCTTCCATTACATCACAGGGTGAAAATGGGGCTTTATACTCAAAAGGAAAAGAACGTACTTTGGGTAACCCACCTACCATATATTCAAAACTGTCAATTGCCATTTTTTCATTATGATATCCGGCAATAATATTGGGCATTCCGGGTGCTACGCCACAATCCATAATTGCAGTCACATCATTATCTTTAGCCAGTTGATCCAAATCAAGAACATCTTCGGGTAAAAATGAAATATCAACCAAATTCTTATGATTATTTATTACTGTTTTCATCGTTTGAAAACCCAAAAAACCCGGAACAGCAGAAATGACTAAATCACAATCATTAATGGCTTCGGACAAATTTTGTCCCTGAGTAACATCTAAAAATTGTGTTTCAATAGAATAATTTGAGGATAAAAAATGTAATGCATCATGGTCTATATCCATAGATTTAACCTTATATTTTTTGGAAAGGTCGATAGCTATAGCTTTTCCTACCATGCCAGCACCAAGGATTACAATATTTTTCATCGTTTAATATTTTTTGGTTAATGATTAATTATAATTAAAACAAGAGGAAGTAAGCAGAAAGGATTATAACCCGTTAAAACGATTCAGAAACCTTATCATATAAACTTTTTGAATAATCATGTACATCAAAAATAAATTAAATTTATTAAATATAAGGATAATCTTTTTCTGTCAAAATTCTTTTTTGAATTATACATTCAAAATAATATCTTTATCTCTTCAATTGTAAACAAAACTTAAATACTATGAAATATATTTTACTTTCAATGCTAAGTTTCTTTTTTTTAACTGTTCAAGCACAGAAAATTGAAAATTTTAAGATGTCACAACATGGTGGCGAGTTAGTAATGACTTATGATTTAACCAGTGCTGCAAAAAGCAACCTTTTCCAGGTAAAACTATTTTCGTCGGTTGATAATAACCAATGGCAAGAGGTTGCAAAAGTTTATGGCGAAATTGGCGACAGCATTGTTCCCGGTACCCATAAAAAAATTGTGGTTTGGATTGATCATCTGAATAAAATAGAACCCAGTATGTATTTCAAGCTTAAGGCATCTTTTGAAAATATTGATCAACAAAAACAAGGAACCTTAAGGGATGATAAAGACAATAGTTATCTATGGATAAAAATTGGACAAACCCGATGGATGATACAAAACTTAGGTTCAAAGGCTACCGATAATTCATGTGGCAATTATTATACAAACGATGAAGCAAGAAATGCTTGCCCCGATAACTGGCACCTGCCATCGGATGAAGAGTGGATGGAGCTGGAAACTTATTTTGGAATAAATATAGAAAAAGCGAAAGAACATGGATTACGGGAAATTAATTTGGAAAATGTAAAAAATTCCGGTTTCTCCCTTTCAGCATGTAGTTATAAGGCATCGTTATATCCCAACCAACAAGCGATTGCTTTTTGGACAAGCACAGGAAGCTCAATGCTTCATTTGGGTTATTCCGACAAATATTTAGCCCGTATTATCCGGCTCAATGAAAATAAAATCAGCAAAGAAC